>URNF01000030.1 GCA_900549155.1 uncultured Oscillospiraceae bacterium
CTCCTGCACCCGTCCGTCGCGGATCATACGGTCAAAGGACTGAATGACCATTTCGCAAAGGCGCTTTGATGCGCCCATGATGTTGGTGGGGTTGACCGCCTTATCCGTGGAGATCAGCACAAAACGACTGCACCCGTACCGCATGGCGGCATAGGCGGTTTTGTATGTACCGATCTCGTTATTCTTGATGCTCTCGCACGGGCTGTCCTCCATGAGCGGCACATGCTTGTGCGCCGCCGCGTGATACACCACGTCAGGGCGATAGCGTGCAAAAACGTCCTCAAGGCGTCTGCTGTCCCGCACCGAACCGATGAGCGTCACCAAATTCAAGTTGGGGAACCGATTTTTCAGCTCCAGCTGGATCTCATAGGCATTGTTTTCATAAATATCCAAAATGATCAGCTGCTTCGGTTCGTGTGCGGCGATCTGGCGGCAAAGCTCGCTGCCGATGGAGCCACCGCCGCCTGTCACCAAAACCACCTTGCCGCTGATAAATGTATATACTTCCTGCAGGTTCGTCTTGATCGGCGCTCTGCCCAACAGATCCTCGACGGAGACCTTCTGCATGGCATTGACAGTCACTTCGCCGTTCAAGAGCTGATAAATGCCGGGCAGCTGCTTTAACTCGCATTTTGTCTCACTGCAGATGTTGAGAATGTCCCGTTTCTGCTCCGGCGTGGCGCTCGGAATGGCAAGATAGATCTTGTCGATATCATATTTGTCAACGCTGTATAGGATGCTGTCCCGTCCGCCGACAATCGGCACGCCGTCGATATACCGCCGCCATTTGTTGCGGTTATCGTCGATAATACAGCAGACATGCTCTGCACATTTGTCGCTTTTCATGATGTCCCGCAGGATCAGCTGTCCGGCAGAACCGGCGCCGATGATCATGACCCGCGCGCTTTCCGTGGAAACGCGGCGGCGGATATGATACAAAAGCAGCACAAAGCGATAGAAAAACCGTCCGCCGACGATCAGCAGAAATTGCAGTATGATACCGAAGATGTAATAGGAAGCGGGCATACGCTGAAAAAAGGCGATCCCGACAATGTGCAGCATGCCCGTGAGCGCTGTTGCCCAGATACAGTGCAAAAGCTCCGTCGTGCTGGCAAAGCGCCAAATGCCCTGATACAGGCGGCAGGCCGTAAACACAGCGAGACAGAGCACGGTATAGATCGGTGCAAAGCGGCAATATGCCCGCAGATAAAAAAGCGGGATGTCGCCGAAATGAAAATCAAAACGCAAAAGCAATGCAAAAAAGAAAGCAGCGTTCACTGCCAAAATATCATATAGGACAAAATAGGATGAAACGAGCCACCAATTCCGCGTGTGCCGTCTGCCGCTGTCTGTCGGTATTTCGCGATCGGTGGTGTCGTGCATATCCGCCATCTTCATGTATATAATCCCTCTTCTTTCGGAACCACGCATTTCACGTACATAATACCACTTTTACTATGGATGTGTCAACAAATTATACAGAAAACATTTGGAAAACCTCATAATATCGCACACTTTTTCCCGAATTTGCCAAATTTGAAAAAAACCCTTTACAAATCCCGATTGTCGTGTTATGATGTGAAAAACAGCTTTAAGCGGTACAGAGAGACCGGTAAGATGTACATAGAGACGACGCGCAGTTTTTGCGCGCTTTTTGTGCGATCTTGTCGGTGCGACAAGGTCTTTTATTTTTGTCCGGGAGGTTTTTTCATGTCTTTGAAATCCGTGTTGATGGATGAAAACGATGTGCGGCGTGCGCTGATGCGCATTTCCCATCAGATCGTTGAAAAAAACAAAGGCATCGAGGATGTCTACCTTGTGGGCATCCGCCGCCGCGGCGTGCCGCTTGCCGCGCAGATTCGCGAAAACATTGCCGCGATCGAAAACACCGACATTGCCTGCGGCGAGTTGGACATCAAGTTCTATCGCGACGATCTCACGAAAGAGGCGCCCTCGCCCGTTCTGCACAAAGCGGAGCTGCCGTTTGATGTCAATGACAAGGTGATCGTCCTTGTGGACGATGTCTTATACACGGGCCGCACCGCACGCGCTGCCATCGAAGCGATCTTTGCGCTCGGCAGACCGCGCGCCATTCAGCTCGCCATTCTGGTCGATCGCGGTCATCGCGACCTGCCGATCCGTGCAGACTTCGTCGGAAAGAATGTGCCGACCGCGCACAACGAGCGCATCTCCGTCATGGTGCCGGAGTTTGACGGCTGCACCGCCGTCGAGCTTTGCAGCGACGACTGAAATTTCGGATAAATACCGCTTCGGCGGAATTTATAAAAAACAATTTAACACAGGGGGAATTGCAACATGAAACTCACCTACGGTATCCACGACAAGCCCAAATTCGGGCAGCTGATCATCTTCGCCTTCCAACAGCTGTTGGCGATCCTGGCAGCGACCATCGCGGTGCCCACCATTGTCGGCAACGGCATGCAGCAGTCCGCTGCGCTGTTCGGCGCCGGTGTGGGAACCATCGTCTATCTGCTGTTCACCAAATTCCGCAGCCCCGTCTTCCTCGGCAGCTCCTTCGCTTTCATCGGTTCCATGCTGGCAGCGTTTGCCGGTGCGGTTTCGAGCGTTGAGCTCGGCTACCTCGGATTGCTGATCGGCGCACTCTTTGCCGGCCTTGTCTATGTGGTGATCGCCGTGATCGTGAAATTCGCCGGTGTCAAATGGATCAACAAGCTGATGCCTGCGGTCGTCATCGGCCCCACCGTTTCCATCATCGGCCTTTCTCTGGCAGGCAACGCCGTCGGCGATCTGTCGCTCGGAAAAGTGCTGGATGCAGAGGGCAACTCCGTGGCAAGCCCCTATGTTTGCCTGATCTGCGGTCTTGTGACGCTGTTCACCGTCATGCTCTGCTCCGCCTACGGCAAGAAAATGGTGAAGCTCATCCCCTTCATCCTGGGCATCCTCGCGGGCTATCTGGTTGCGGCGATCTTCACGGTCATCGGCAACGCCACCGACAACCCCGCCCTGCAGGTCATCGACTTCAGCGTGTTCCATGACATGACGCTCTTCTCTGTCCCGGACTTCACCTTCGTCACGGCATTCAAGGGCATCAAAGAGCTTTCCGGCAGCTACATCGCGACGATAGCGGTTGCCTATGTGCCGGTCGCCTTCGTGGTGTTCGCCGAGCACATCGCTGACCACAAAAATCTCTCCACTGTCATCGACAAGGACCTGCTTGAAGATCCCGGTCTGCATCGCACGCTGCTCGGCGACGGTGTCGGCTCTGTCGTCGGTGCAGTCTTCGGCGGCTGCCCCAACACCACCTACGGTGAGTCGGTCGGCTGCGTCGCCATCACCGGCAATGCCTCTGTGGTCACCATCCTTGCGACCGCGATCATGGCGATGGTGATCTCCTTCTTCAGCCCCTTCGTCACCTTCCTTGCAACCATCCCCAACTGTGTCATGGGCGGCGTGTGCGTCACCCTCTACGGCTTCATCGCCGTGTCCGGTCTGAAAATGATCCAGGATGTGGATCTCGGTCTGAACAAGAACCTGTTTGTGGTTGCCACCATCCTGATCTGCGGCATCGGCGGACTCGTGGTCTCCTTCGGTCATGTGACCCTGACCTCTATCGCCTGCGCGCTGATCCTCGGCATCCTTGCCAACATTCTCCTCTCCCACGCTAAGGAAGAAGAGCCTGCCGACAAGGAAACGGTCACCGTAGACAAGAACTGAGAAACAGAACACGATATAAGAAATCCGCCTGTTCTTCGGAACAGGCGGATTTTATATTGTGACTTATTTAAGAAGCAGCAGCCCCATTTTCTTTTTGGCTTTGTCCAGCGTGCGGGAAGAGATGCGATAGGCACGTTCTGCCCCCTCGCGCATCAGCGCTTCCAGCTGTGCCTTGTCGGCAAGATAGGTCGCAAGGCGCTCCTGAATGGGCGTCAGCGTCGCGGCGACTGCTTCGCCGACCGCTGTTTTGAAATCGCCGTAGCCCTTGCCGGCAAACTCTGTTTCGATCTCCGCCATGGTTTTCCCCGTCACAGCGCCGTAGATCTCCATCAGATTGTTGATGCCGTCTTTTCCCTCGGCATACCGCACAGTCGCTTCGCTGTCGGTCACGGCGCGGCGGAATTTGCGAATGACGGTGTCCGCATCGTCCTTCAGAGAAATGAACGCGTTTTGGTTTTCATCGGACTTGGACATCTTTTTCGTGGGATCCTGCAGAGAGCGCACGCGCGCACCCGTCTTCATGATATACGGCTCGGGCACGGTGAAGGTGTTGCCATAGATCGAGTTGAAGCGCTCCGCAATGTTGCGCGTCAGCTCACAGTGCTGCTTCTGATCCGCGCCGACGGGCACATAGTCCGGCTGATACAAAAGGATGTCCGCCGCCATCAGCGTCGGATAGGCAAACAGTCCGAGGTTGATGTTGTCGGCGTGCTTGGCGGACTTGTCCTTGAACTGCGTCATGCGGGAAAGCTCGCCGAACTGCGTGCAGCAGGACAAAAGCCAGGAAAGCTCCGCGTGCGAGGGCACCTGCGATTGCACAAACACCAGGTTTTTCTGCGGGTCCAGTCCGATCGCCAGCAGCAGCGCATACATCTCCAAGATCTGCTGACGGAATTTCGGCGGATCCTGCCGTATGGTGAGCGCGTGCAGATCCGCGACCGCAAACGCACATTCAAACTCGTCCTGCATCTGCACCCAGTTGCGCAGCGCACCAAGATAGTTGCCGAGCGTCGGCGCACCGGTCGGCTGTATACAGCTCAGTGCGCGTTTTTTTCTTTCCGTTGCCGTCTGTTCCATGAAAAAACCTCTTTTGTCTCAATTATTTTCCTATATATTAGCATACTTGCATTGACAATTTCAATATAAAAATGTAAAATATATCCGATTATAATCCATTAGGAGGATCTGACATGACAGAATGGGAAACCCTTGCGGCGCGCATGTTTCCGCACATTACCAAAACGCCGCAGGATTATGAAGATCAATATCCGCCGCGCGACCTGCCCGAGGGCGCACGCGTGACCCGTATCGCCCCCAGTCCCACGGGGTATCTGCATCTCGGCGTTTTCTTCACGGCGCTGATAAACCGTCTCACCGCCTCTTCCACAAACGGTATTTTCTATTTCCGTCTGGAAGACACGGACAAGAAGCGCGAGGTCGAGGGCGGTGCCGAGGACATTCTGAAAGGACTCAACACCTACGGTCTGCGCATCGACGAGGGCTTTGTCGCCCCCGGTGAGATCAAGGGCGACTATGCACCGTATCAGCAAAGCTGCCGCGCGGAAATTTATCAGGCATATGTCAAGGCACTCGTTGCCGAGGGGCTTGCCTACCCCTGTTTCTGCACCGAACAGCAGCGCGAGACCGTCCGTGCCGAACAGGAAGCCAAAAAAGAACGCACCGGCTACTACGGCATCTATGCCACCTGCCGCAACCTTTCCGCAGCCGAGGCGCTGCAAAAGGTCGAGGTGGGACTTCCCTATGTTGTGCGGCTGCGTTCCCCGGGAAATGAACAAAACCGCATCAAATTCACCGATCTTATCAAAGGCACGATCGAAATGCCGGAAAACGACGAGGATCTCGTGCTGTTGAAATCCGACGGCATCCCCACCTATCATTTTGCCCATGCGGTGGACGATCACCTGATGCGCACAACGCACGTCATTCGCGGCGACGAATGGATCTCCTCTGTGCCGAAGCATCTGCAGCTGTTCAAAATGCTTGGCTTCAAGCCGCCGAAATACGCGCATGTCAGCCCCATCATGAAAGAGGACAACGGCGGCAAGCGCAAGCTGTCCAAGCGCAAAGACCCCGAAGCCGCGATGCATTTCTATGCAAAAGAGGGATATCCGAAGGACAGCGTGCTCGAATATCTCATGACGGTGGCAAACAGCGATTTTGAGGAATGGCGGCGCTGCAATCCCACAGCCCCGCGCAGTGCTTTCCCTTTCAATCTCAAGAAAATGAGCGTTTCCGGTGCGCTGTTTGACATGCAAAAGCTCAACGATGTCAGCAAAAACGTGATCGCGGGCATGACGGCAGAGGATGTGGCAAGCGCCGTCATCGACTGGGCGAAGGCATATGCCCCCGAACTGCACGCACGCCTTGTCAAGGATAAGGACTTTACAACCGGTATTTTCTCCATTGATCGCGGCAACGCCAAGCCGCGCAAGGATCTTGCCAAATGGAGCGATGCGGCGGACTATGTCGCCTATTTCTTCGACGAGACCTTTGTGCCGGAGACCGCGCTTCCCGAGAACATCACCGCCGCCGATGCCGCCGCCATCGTGGATGCCTATTGCGCCGCGTATGCGCCGACCGAGGACAAGCAGCAGTGGTTCGACACCGTGAAATCCATCTGCCCTGCGCTCGGCTTCTCCCCCGACGTCAAGGCGTATAAGAAAGAGCCGGAAAAATTCAAGGGACATGTCGGCGATGTCAGCACCGTGCTGCGTCTCGCCGTCACGGGCAGACGCAACACGCCGGACCTGTGTGCGATCATGTATCTGCTCGGAAAAGAACGCGTTTTGGAGCGGTTGCATAATTTTGCCGCCGCCATACACACTACAACGGAGGTGTCAACAAATGGCTGAAGAACTGAAAACGCCCGCCGAGGCGTCCGCAACCAACTTTATCCATGCGATCATTGACGAGGAGCTGTCCGAGGGCGGCCGCTGCTACGGCAAGACCGTGCACACGCGTTTCCCGCCGGAGCCGAACGGCTATCTGCATATCGGGCATGCCAAAGCGCTGTGCATCGACTTCGGTACGGCGCTGAAATACGGCGGCATCTGCAATCTGCGCATGGACGATACCAACCCCACCAAAGAGGACACCGAATATGTCGATGCCATCAAGGAAGACATCCACTGGCTGGGCTTTGACTGGGACGATCGGTTCTATTATGCGTCCGACTATTTTGATACGATGTATGACCTCGCGATCGGACTGATCAAAAAAGGGCTTGCCTATGTCTGTGAGCTGTCGCCCGATGAAGTGCATGACAACCGCGGCGATCTTTCCCACCCGGCGGTCAGCCCCTATCGCGACCGTCCCATCGAGGAAAGCCTTGCGCTCTTTGAACGCATGAAAGCAGGCGAATTTCCCGACGGTGCAATGACGCTGCGTGCAAAGATCGACCTTGCCAGCGGCAACTTCAACATGCGCGACCCCGTCATCTACCGCATCCATCACGCGCACCATCACCGTCAGGGCGACAAGTGGTGCATTTATCCGATGTACGACTATGCCCACCCCATCGAGGACATGATTGAAGGCATCACCCACTCGCTGTGCTCACTGGAGTTTGAGGATCACCGCCCGCTGTATAACTGGGTGGTGGAGCATGTGGACTATGACGCCGATCCCCGCCAGATCGAATTTGCGCGGCTCGGCATCAACTACACGGTCATGTCCAAGCGCAAGCTGCGCAAGCTGGTCGAGGAGCACTATGTCTCCGGCTGGGACGATCCGCGGATGCCCACCCTGTGCGGTCTGCGCAGACGCGGCTATACCGCCGCTTCCATTCGGGATTTCTGCGAGCGCATCGGCGTTGCCAAAATGCCCAACACGGTCGAGGTCGGGCTTTTGGAGCACTGTCTGCGTGAGGATCTCAACAAGAATGCGACGCGCGCCATGGCGGTGCTGCATCCGATGAAGCTCACGATCGTGAACTATCCTGCGGATCAGACCGAGACCTTCACGGTCGAAAATAATCCCGTCGACCCCGAAGCGGGCACGCACGAGGTCACCTTCTCCAAAGAGCTGTTCATCGAGGCGGACGATTTCATGGAAGAACCGGTCAAAGGGTATTTCCGTATGTTCCCCGGCAACGAGGTGCGGTTGAAATCCGCCTATGTTGTCAAGTGCATCGGCTGCAACAAGGACGAAAACGGCAACGTTATCGAGGTGTTGGCGGAATATGATCCCGCCACCAAGGGCGGCAACACGCCGGACGGCCGCAAGGTCAAGGGCACGATCCACTGGGTCGACTCCAAGACAGCAAAGGACGCCGAGGTGCGGATGTATGCCTCCCTGTTCCTCGATCCCGATCCCGATGCGGGCGACAAAGATTTTCTCGCGTGTCTCAACCCCGACTCGCTGGAGACCCTGCAGGGCTGCAAGGTCGAAGCGGTGCTTGCGGATGTGACCGCCCCCGCTTCCTTCCAGTTCATGCGGCAGGGATATTTCTGTGTCGACAGCCGCGACAGCAGCAAAGAGCACCTGGTGTTCAATCGCTCGGTCTCTCTGAAGGACAGCTTCAAAAAGTAAAAATTCCATAACGCACAAAGATCCCGCTGCAGTGCAGCGGGATTTTTTATTTTGCAATATATGCCAAAAAATCTTTGAAATACGGCGGCAGATCACTGGTGAATTCCAAATATGCCCCCGTCACGGGATGCACAAAACCGATCGTGCGGGCGTGCAGGCACTGTCCGTGCAGCTCCTTTTGATAGGCATCCGGGCCGTAGACGGCATCGCCGACAACGGGATGCCCGATGGACGCCATATGCACGCGGATCTGATGCGTTCTTCCCGTTTCCAGCCGCAGGCGCACATGGGTGAAAGCGCCGTGCCTTGTGTTGCCGTCATACCGCGCGATCACTTCATAATGTGTCACCGCAGGCTTTGAATTGACGGGTGTCACCGCCATCTGCTTGCGCTTTATCGGGTGTCTGCCGATCGGCGCGTTCACCGTGCCGCTGTCGTCGCGCAGTTTACCGTATACGATCGCCTCATACACACGTGTAAAGCTGTGCACCTTTATCTGTTCTGCCAATCCCTGATGCGCCCGATCGTTCTTGGCAACGATCAGCAGTCCGCTGGTGTCCTTGTCGATGCGGTGCACAATGCCGGGGCGCAGCACACCGTTGATGCCGGAAAGATCGTGGCAGTGAAACAACAGCGCGTTCACCAACGTGCCGTCATAATTTCCCGCAGCGGGATGCACGACCATCCCTTTCGGCTTATTCACCACCAACAAATCGGCATCCTCATAGACAATGTCGAGAGGAATATTTTCGGGCTTCGCCTCATAGACGGTCGGTTCGGGTACGGTGACAGTGACCTCGTCCCCGCTGCGCAGGCGATAATTCTTTGATGCCGTTTTTCCGTTTACCGTGACGGCGCCGTCATCCGCCAGTCCCTGAACAGCGGAGCGGGTCAGCCCCGACATCTGCGCCGCAAAGCGATCCAGCCGCTCCCCGACCGCTTCGTCAGGAATTTTCCATGTGTCGGTCGTCATCCGCATCCTCCGCTTTTTTGGCAGTTTTTTTGGTGACAGACGTATCCTCGTAGATGAAAAAGAAGAAAATCAGCATCAGCACGGCGCCGACGACCAGACAGCAATCCGCAAAGTTGAACACGGGAAAGTTGATCCACTTGAAATAGAGATAGTCGATCACATAGCCGAAGCGGCAGCGGTCGATGAGATTGCCGATGCCGCCCGCAAGCACCAGCACAAAGCTGATATTCAAAAGCATATGCCGCCGATAGCGTCCGCTCAGGATCACCAGCAGCAAAAAGCCCATGACCACCACCGTCAGCAAAATGAAGAAAAGCCGTTTGTTTTCCAAAATACTGAATGCGGCGCCCGGATTTTTCACATACATAAGCTCGAACACACCCTCAATGAGCGGTACGCCCTGCCCTTCCTGCAAAAAGCGGACGGTCAGCCATTTGAAAAGCTGATCGAGAAAAACGAGCAGCACGGCAGGCGTCAGCATCCACACACGGTAGCGCGCGGCATGCGGAAAAGAAAACCCTGCAAAAAATTTTTTCATACTTTCCAAAACCTCACTCAAAAGAAAAGCGGCGTTTGACGCCGCTTCGCTTTATATACCCGTTTATTTTTTCCGCCGATGACCGAAGCGTTTGTCATCCTCTGCATCCTCATCGACATCGTCGGCGATGCTGTAGTCCGTACCGAACTTCAAGTCGGAAAAACGACCGCCGCCGGCGTCCTCATCCGCATCTTCCTCGTCATCGCCGAAGCCGAAAAGCGGCATGGTCGCAGCGGGTTCTTCCTCCTCTTCGGCAACCGCTGCAGCGGGCGCTTCTTCCATCGTCTGCTGTTCCGGCTCGGCAGTTTCCTGCGTCGGCACTTCTTCGGATGCCTCTGCCGTTTCTTCCGCTACGGGAGCTTCCTCAGCTTCTTCCTGCGGCGGCGTATATTCGGGCAGCACATTGATCATGGAGAGATGCTCGCGGTAAACGCTCAGCATCTGTGTTCTGAAATCGCCGACCAGCTTTTTGAGCCGCTCCAGCTCGTCGATCTGCTCTTTGATCTGCTGCTTGGCGGTCTCCTCGATCTTGTCCGCTTTGATCTTGGCATCTTCCAGGATCAGCCCCGCCTTGTGGTTGGCTTCCCGCAGAACAGTATCGCCCATCCGCTGTGCGCTGAGCAGCGCGGTGCGGATGCTGTCCTCGTCGTTGCGATATTCCACGACCTTGTTCGCGAGCAGCTCCATCTTCTTTTTGAGATCGGCGTTGGTCTTTGTCAATTCCTCTACCGTATCCGCACAAATATCGATAAAATCGTCCACCTCGCCGGTCTTATAGCCGCCCAGCGATTTCGTAAAGGTAATATTTCTGATGTCTTCAGCGGTATACATGGGTATCATCCTTTCAGTATGTCATTTTATAGATATTTCTGCGCCGAGAGAAACAGGCGTCCTTTTTTGGTGTGCTCGGAAAGGGCGTCGATGCGAAATCTGCCGACGCCGCGCAGCGACAGGATATCGCCCTCCGAAACCGTTTTTGCAACAGCATCGCAGGGAACATGATTGACGCTGACCAGTCCGCCGACGATCGCTGCGGCAGCTTTTTCTCGGGAGCTGCCGATGAGCGCCTTCACCACGTTATCCAGCCGCGGTGAGGCGACCGTTGCACTGATCGGCTGAAATTTCTTCTCCACCGTCAATGTCTCGCCGTCCGCTGCCGTGATCGTCACGCCCTCGCCGCCGACCTTTTCGATCTGCTGCTGCAAAAAGGGCGTAACCTCTTCGCTGACGACGGCGATCGTCTCCCCCGTGCCGCACACGATGTCGCCGATCGTTTCCCGCTTGATCCCGCAGGAAAGCATCGTCCCCAAAAAGTCGCGATGCGAAAGTTCAGCCTGTGCGCGATAGGAAAATCGCAGCACGCAAAGCGGAAACAGCGCATCCTCGGGTTCGATAAACGGCGGGAACACGCCGAGCACCGTGCGCTCCGCGCCGTCAAAGCCGCCGAAAAAGCGGAAAGAAACCGCCTTTTCCCGTTGCAAAAACGGCGTGATCTGCGCTTTTTGTCCCTCGTCGAGAAAGCCGACGAAATGCGGACAGCTCTGCCGATCGCAAAGCGCCACCGCATCCGCAATGCGCGCCGAAAGCCATTTGTCCTCAGAAATAGAGCCCATTATTCTCCAGCTCATCCAAGAGATCGCCCATCACACCGACGTTATACGGCGTGATGATGAAGGTGCAGTTGGCGACCTTCTTGATCTGTCCGTCGTTGGCATAGGCAACGCCGCTCAGAAAATCAAGAATACGGCGCGCCACGTCCTTGTTGGCGGACTCCAGGTTGAGCACGACCGTCCGCTTGGCATTCAGATGATCGGCAACCGTGCTGGCGTCGTCGAAGCGCTCCGGCTTCACGAGCACAACCTGCAGCTGCGCCGTGGCATGAATGTTCATCACCTTGTTGCTCTTGCGCGGCTCGTCGTCTGCAAAATCTATGATCTCTTTTTTCTTAGTGATGGTTTCTTCCTCCTGCAGCTCCGGCTCGTTGTCCAGCTCATCTTCCGGATCCTTGTTGATGGCGTCCACCAGCTTATCTAAAAATCCCATTGCTTGTACCTCCGTTTTTAATAGTGTCGATGGCCGAAGATGGCAGTACCGATGCGCACGATCGTCGCACCCTCCAATATCGCCTCATAGTAATCTCCGGACATGCCCATGGAAAGGATATGCATATCTATATTATCTATTTTTTTGGCGCTGTTGTCAATAAACAGTTGGTACATTTCCGAAAATATTTTTCTTTTTTCGTATTCTTTTTCCAAAATCGGGGGCACGGTCATCATTCCGCACACCGAGATGCCGGAAAGTGACGCGAGATCCTCCAAAAGCGCGGGCAATTCCTCCGGCAAAACACCGCTTTTCTGCGGTTCTCTGCCGATGTTTACTTCCACCAGCACATCGGTTCTCACACCACATGCTGTCGATGCCTTATCGATCGCCTGCGCCAGATGCAGGCTGTCCACCGACTGGATCATGTCCACTGCACCGACGATGGATTTCACCTTGTTGGTCTGCAAATGTCCGATAAGGTGCGTTTTGACTCCGGAAAGGTGCAGCGCGTCGCGCTTTTCGAGATACTCCTGCACGCGATTTTCTCCGATCTGTGTCACGCCGCAGGCGATGGCTTCGTTGATATAGGCGGGCTCCACCGTCTTTGTCACTGCGAGCAGCTGCACAGCGTCGACGGGGCGCCCGGCAGCGATGCAGGCGTTTTCCATGCGTTCTTGCACCGCCTGCAGATTTTCTTTAACGAATGAGTTTTCCGTCATACAAGTTGCTCCCTTCGGTAATGACATCGTCATACAGACGCAAATAGCCGCTTTGCGCGTTTTCCTTGCAAATCACATAGTCCGCAGCGTCGCTGTATTCCTGCTCGATGCGCCGAAAGCGCACCACATCGCCCGCACGGATATACACGCCGATGTTCTGCTCTGCATCGGTAGTGATGGCGCGCTTCGGCACGCGCAGTCCCGTGTGCTTGACAAGCAGAATTTCCATCGACTCATGGCGAATGGAAGAAAGTGCCTCCGACATGTTCACACATTCGAAAATGATCGCAAGATTACCCTCGGAGTCGCGGTTGCACCCCACCACCGTCACCGGTATCTCCTCGTCGGTCACAAACGGCAGGCGGACATACAGGCTTTTATCCTTTGCCAGCGCCGTGGCATACGAGCCGGGCACGACACAGGCGAGATACCATGCATAGTCGCCGACGATCTTTCCGGCATATGCCGTACTGCCGCCGGAAAACTGCGTCTGCAGCGCCGTGCGGATGTTATCGGTCGTCATGTCGGCGACATTCTGCACCTTGAGCAGATCCTCCATCCCGTCCACGGTGTTGACAAAATAGCCCGCGACGGGCGCTTTCACCACCGCTGTCGCCGCCTTGTTCGCCCCTTTCAAAGAGGATTGCTGCGCTTTGAGCGCCGCAATGCGGGCGGAGAAATCCGTGTCCTTGCCCGTGACGACCTGCTTTTTGTTGATGAGTGTAACCAGCCGCTGCCGCAGCGTGGAAACCGATTCCATCGACGCCGCATCCCCGTCCTGCACCAGTTCCTCCATGGCACGCGCGATCTGCGTGTTGAGAATGTCCAGTCCGGCGATGCCGCTGCTGCCGAGCGTTTCGATATCCTGCAGCGATTTCAGCTCCTCATCCAGCGCCGCCAGCTGCTGTTTCACAAGGGCATCGTTCTGCCCCGTATAGATTTCGGCGATCGTGCCGCCGTTGGCAACACGCGTGCCGTTTTGCACCGTATAGTATACATAGTTCGAGGTGTTGAGCGGCACGGTGGTCTCGTTGCGGATCGCGACACAATCCACCGTCAGCATTTCATAGGCGGTGTAGGTGTTGACGACCTCAGAGTTCACAGAGGAATAGAAAAGCGGGTACAGCTGCATAAACACATAGGTCAGCAGCGTGAGCGACACCAAAAAGGTGAGCGCCCGCTTCAAAAATGTTTTCATGCGCACTCCCCCTTTCTTTGTTCCCAAACGGCGAGCGCCGCTTCTGTCAGTTGCTCCAATCCATCATAATCATCCACATACAAAAACTGCGCCTGCGGCATCCGCCGAAACCACGACAGCTGCCGTTTGGCATAATGCCGCGTGCCCTTTTTGAGGTTGTCGAGCGCTTCGTCGAGCGAAAGTGCGCCGTCAAAATACGGTTTCAGTTCCTTATAGCCGATCGCCTGCATCGCCGTCGGTGCATACGGACCGGACAAAACGCTTTTTGCTTCCTCAAGCAAGCCGTTTTGCACCATGCTGTCCACCCGCGCATGGATGCGGGCATACAGCTTTTCGCGGTCGCGAAAACTCAGCACGAGCATGCACACGTCAAAATCCGCCGGCACGGCGCGGGAAAGCGCCGCCTGTTCGCTGATCGTGTGTCCTGTCAGGCGGTAGACCTCCAGCGCGCGGATAATGCGTCCCGCATCGTTTTCATGCAGTCGCCCCGCCGTCTCGGGATCGACCTCTTTCAGCGCGGCAAGCAGTGCCGCGCCGCCCTCAGCTTCAAACCGTTTGCGCAATTCGCGGCGCAGGTCTTCCGAACTGACGGCGGCGTCCGAAAAGGTGATATTTTCAATGAGCGACTGCAAATACAGTCCCGTGCCGCCGCACAAAACGGGGAGCTTTCCTCTTTCTTCGATCCCCGCTATAGCACGCTTGGCGTCCTTGACATACTGCGCAACGCTGTAGGCGGCGGACAGCGGCAAAAAACCCAGAAGGTGGTGCGGTATCCCCTGCATTTCCGACGGCGTCGGACGCGCCGTGCCAACGGAGATACCGTCATAGATCTGCATGGAGTCGGCGGAAATGATCTCCCCGTCAAGACGCTTTGCCATTTCCACTGCGAGGGCGGTTTTTCCGGAAGCGGTCGGACCGGCAATCGCGGGATATAGCGCTTTTTGCTGCTCCAACCTCTTCACTCCTCTCACTGAATTCTGCCGAATTGTTTTTCGAGTTCTTTTTTTGTCATGGTGAAGCTCACCGGTCTGCCGTGCGGGCAAAAGCGCACATCGGGATCGGTCAGCACACGCTCTGTCAGCATCTGCAATTCCTTTTGCGTCGTGGTGTCCCCCGCCTTGATCGCTGCGCGGCAGGCGATGGAATGATACAGCCAATCCTCCTTGGCGGTCAATGCATCGCGTCTGCCGGAAATGAACCCGCCCGCGATCTCCTCGATCACGGATGCGACATCGCATCCCGCCAGCACGGTCGGCACGGCACGCACCAGAACGGTCATGTTGCCGAAATCCTCAAGGATGTATCCCGCTTTTTGCAAAAGCGGCAATTCTTCCAAAACTGCATTTGCGGCATCTGCCGACAGCGATACCGCCACCGGCTCGAGCAGCATCTGCGACGCCGTTTCCTGCACCTTCTTTTTGAGGTCGTTATACAGGATCCGCTCGTGGGCGGCGTGCTTGTCGATCACAAGGAGCGTGTCCTCATGCTCCGCCAGGATGTAGGTCGAAAACAGCTCGCCGAGGATGCGCGGCGGTGTAAAGGCAGTTTCCGTTACAGGTTCAACAGTCGGTTCTTCCCGCTGCGGTGCGGCGGGCTGCGGCGGCTCCTTGGGTGTAACAGGCTGTACGGCGATCGACTGCGGCGGTTCATCGTCCACGAGAATGTCGATCGAGGGACGCGCCACCGCTGTGTCATCCCGCAGCGAAACGGTTGCAGCGGACACAGGCTTTGTGAAAAGCGGCGCTTTCGGCGCGTCGGTTGCGGCGACCGTCGGTTTGGAGAAAGCCGAAAACACGGTCTGCACCGCTGCTTTTTGCGGCACATCCTTGCGCAGAAAAGTACTTTCCGCCTGCCTTGTCGGCGCAGCGTGTGTCGGGGCGGGCGACGGGTCATTTTCCGCCTGCAGCGCCGAGCGCACGCCGTGATAGACTGCGTCAAAGACGGGCTTTTCGTTGACAAACCGCACCTCGATCTTTGCGGGGTGCACATTCACGTCCACCGCCTCCGGCGGCAGCTCCAGGTGCAAAACACAGGTCGGAAACCGCCCGACCATGATCATGCCGTGATAGGCGCGCTCCAGCGCCACCGCCGCCGTTGAGGTCTTGACATATCTGCCGTTGATGAAAAAGTGCTGCATGGTGCGGTTGGCGCGTGTGGCGGACGGCTTGCAGACAAAGCCGGAAACATGCACCCCACCAAGCGTGTAGTCCACGCTGACAGCGTTGTTTGCGAAATCCTTTCCGAGAACCGCATAAACACAGGAAAACAGCTTTCCGTCTCCTGGGGTGAGCATTTCCTGTCTGCCGTCCCGCAAGAAGCGAAAAGAAATTTCCGGATGGGACAGCGCGATGCGCTGCACCACAGCAGCAACAGCGTTGCCCTCGCTGACGTCTTTTTTGAGAAATTTCATGCGCGCAGGCACATTGAAAAACAGATCGGACACCGTGATGGTCGTACCCTTCGGTGCACCGATCTCGTCAAATTCCCGTTCCTCGCCGCCGACGATGCGATAGGCTATCCCCCGTCCGCTTTCATCGGTACAGGTGGTGAGCTGCACATCCGCCACCGCCGCAATGGACGCGAGCGCTTCGCCGCGAAAACCGAGCGTGCCGATGTGCTCAAGATCCATCTCCGTGCGCACCTTGCTGGTGGCGTGGCGCAAAAACGCCGTCGGGACATCCTCTTTGGCAATGCCGCACCCGTTGTCCGTGATGCGCATATAGGTGATGCCGCCGTTGCGGATCTCCACGGTCACGACCGTTGCTCCCGCGTCCACGGTGTTTTCAAGCAGTTCCTTGATGACCGAGGACGGGCGCTCCACCACCTCACCGGCGGCGATCAGCTCCGCGGTATGCTTGTCCAAAACATGAATCTGTCCCAAAGCGGTTGCTCCTTTTTATCAGAGTGTTTGTGCCTTCTTTACAAGGGTATAGAGCGTCTGCAGCGCTTCGATCGGCGTCAGTGTGTTGACGTCGAGCAGCTTCAGATCTTCCACAAAATCAGAAAGCTGCGTGTCGCCGAAGCTCATCTGCGCCTCTTCCTTTTCGATATGTATCGGGTGCTTGGCGACCGTGCCGCCGTTTTCGGCGACTACCGCCTGCAGCACCTCTTTTGCGCGCGCCACCACGGCGTCGGGAATGCCCGCCAGCTTCGCCACCTCGATGCCGTAGCTCCTGTCCGCGCCGCCGGGGACGATCTTCCGCAGGAACACGATATCCTCGCCCCGGGCGTGGACAGCCACGTTATAGTTCCGGACGTTGGGCAGCTCCTGCTCCAGCGCCGTCAGCTCGTGGTAGTGGGTGGCGAACAGCGTCTTGGCCT
>URNF01000031.1 GCA_900549155.1 uncultured Oscillospiraceae bacterium
GTCAGGCTCACCCGCCTGCGCCGCTTGGATCTCAAAGTCCGCGCTGCATGCGCCGTCGCTGTAGACAACGGTCAATGTGTGTTTCCCGACGGAGAGCGTGTCGAGAAATTCCTTTTTCAACGTGACGACCGTCGAGCCGGAAACCACGGTATACTGCTCTGCTGCAACTGTACTGTCGTCAACCTTTACAGCGGAGAACTTGGAAAGGTCGCCGTTTGCACGGAACGTCAGCGTGCCGTCGGTATTTTTCGCCCACGCACTGTTCGCACCCTCGACGATCGCATAAGTGGCAGCAGGCGCGCCCGCCTTTGCCGTTATCGGATCCATAAACTCCCACGCGGTGAGGGTCTTGCCGTCGTCGCTCACATGGAATTTACCGTCATACGTCGTGCCGCCAAGTGTGAAGGTGACCCCGCTGCCCTCTCGGATGAAATGCTTTTCATCGGCAAAGTCCTTTGAAAACACATAGCCGTCCTTCGCTTTCAGCACAATGCTGTACCAATATTCGCCGCCTGCGATCGGTGCACGGGGCGCGTCTGTGCTTTTGATCACGTCATTCAGCGTGCCGCCCGCTTCCCACGCTTCCTCGACGATATCATACTGATCTGCGGCGGGCTTTGCCGTAAAGCTGACAGGGGCCGACGCGTCAAGCGTCTTGTTGACGCCGACAACGGAAACGGCGGTGATCACCTTGTCGGCGGTGTCCTCGGGAAGATCGATCGCATAGATGCCGTAAATGTTCAGCCGCGTGCTCATCTCTTTCACTCCAAGATTCGTATTCCTGCCCGGCACACCCCATTCATGATCACCGACGGAAACAACAGTGCTGTCGTCGTTGATAAAATAACCGCTGTCCGTGGTGAGCACGATGTTATAGCTATAGTGATGTCCCGCTTCAAACTTTGTGATCCGCTTGTCTTCCGCGAGGGACGCCATTTTGGCTGGATCGGAATACCAATACCGTCCCGTTCCCGTCCAGACGCTGCCCGCCTCTTTTTGTTCAAGTTCACGCCAATATTCAAAAGCGACGGAGCAGTTGCCCTCGGTGACCTTTGCCGTTGCGCGCGGGGTGTCTCCTGCTTTATAGTCCACGTGGGTGTAGCTGACATGAATGCGCGGAATATAGTGGATATCGGCAAGTGCCGCGAGCGGCACAAGCGCCATCACCATGCACAGTGCAAGGAAAACGGTCAACAGTTTTGATGTTCTTTTCATGATAGCCCCTTTCTACAGCATTTGCTGTACATGAATCAACCGTCTACTGTCGTATATGCGAATGTGAAATCGCTGATCTTCGGCGCGCTCCAGGTGTTAAAGCTCAACTCCTCGGACGGTATCGTCAGGGTGTATATAGCAGTAGTGCCCTTTACGACAAGCCGATCGAGATCGAATTTCTTGCCGAAAAGCCGACTGTCGCCGTCCGTCACCGTGAGGTCGACATTCGTCAAGTCGACATCTGCGTTCGTGCCGTTGGAAACATACAGCGTGAGCTGCAGATTGTTGTTGATGTCCATATACATCTCCGTCACCTTGCACATCACGGCGTCGTCATAAAAGATCGTCGTGTTGTCGATGTCAAACGGGATGAAGAACTTTGCCCAGGCAAAGCCCTGCGCCTTTGCCTCGCGACCGTCATAGGTCGATCCGGCATCGGCGTATTTTTCCTGCAGGCGCGCGGACATCCTCGTTCCATTCGATCTTCCAGCCGTCGGCGCCGCGCGTCATGATCGTGGACAGGTATACCGATTTTTCCTTTTCGGCGGGATAATTTGTCGGGATCTGATAATACAGCGCCGTGAACCACACGCTGTCGCCGTCCTCCGCCGCGATGGCAATGAGGCTTTTGCCGTATGCCTTAAAGGTGTCATAAGACGTGTTGTAGTATTGATCGACAGCGGCGCTTTCCGTGTTGCGGAACAGTTTTTCAAAGGCGCTTCTGTCGTTTCCAGCATATGCGATCAGCTTATCGGTCAAGGTCTTTGCGGCTTCTTTCACATCCGCTTCACTGCTGACAATGACATCTTTGCTGTCGGACGCATTGCTGCCGTCGGACGGTGTGTCGGGCGTCTTTGTTTTGTCTTCGTCAGTCCAATGATCGGTCTGTGCGGTGTCCTCTTTCGGGCTTTCACCGTCAATCGTGCCGTAAACGGTCGGCACGCCAAGGTTCGAAAGAATACAGACGACCAGCCCGCAAACGACCAGTCCGCTTGCAAAGCCCGCAAGCCCTTTGCCGTTTCTTTCGGGGTTTTTGCCTTTTGTCACGCCATTCTTTATGCCGAGCAGCATGGAGTTCTCCCCCGACACCGCCGACACAAACAGCAGCAGGAAAAGCGCCGGCACAAAGGCATACGGCAGGAAAAGCGCGATCACCGCTGCGGCGAGAAAGAACCACAATGCGGGCGGTTTCAGACACACCATGCCGAAAAGCGCGGTTTTGAGCCGACCGCCGATCCCGCCGCGTTTTATCTCCGAGATCAGATTGCTGACCGCCGTGATGAGGAAATAGAAAAACAGCGCGGCAAAGATCTGATTGACCGTGTTGTTATGGGAAAACAGCGTGTCGGCAAAAAAGGCGGTGATCACCGCCGAGGCAAGCGACATCACCAGCTTCACGATCAGGGACGGCAAAAACCGTTTGCCCTCATAGGAGCGCAGCATGCCGTAAAGTGCGTTTGTGAGGATCTCTTTTATCTTTTTCATTCTGCTCACCTCACAAAACGGCTTTCAGCACGGCGACCAAGACCGCCGCGCAGATGTTGACAAGCAGCGCGATCGCAACACCGCGCAGCACCCTTTTCGCCGACGGCTTAGCCCGCTCCCCTTTTTCGCCGTCGGGCAGTTCAAAGCCGATCTCGCCTGTCAGCATTTTCGCGATATGCGTCCTGTTTTCCGCAGTCTTGGCAAACGAATGGACATACACCCGCTCTTTTGCCGTCACCTTGTCAAACAGGCTGCCGAAAAATGCATAGCCCTCTTCGGCGTTCGTGACCGTCACGCTGCGGTTGCACGTTTTGTCGCGGTATTGTGCGCTCAAAACGCCGTTTTCGAGCGCAACATTCATCGCCGCTGCAAGATACTGCTTGGCAATCGCATAGGAAACGGGCCCCGCGACCGTCAGCTCTCCGTGCTTGGCGTTCATCATCAGCCATGCGCCGTCAAACGGGATGAAATAGACATCCGTGCTGCCGCTTTCCTCTTTTAGTTCAGCGTGCAGACACGTTTCGGGCGCAAACAGCGCTTTCACAAAAGTGCCCATCGCCTTTGTCGGCTGCAGCGTGTCGTCCGCCATGCCCAGTTCTTTCAGGATGCTGTCTGTCTCGCTCAAAGCATCCGCAGGCAGAGCGTTCAGCAGTTCTTCGGTGTCGGGAGTAATTTCGTTCATCGGTGAAATGTCGTTGTATGCAAGACCCGCCATCTCGCCGAGCCGTTTTATCATGAGATAATTCAGCTGAAATTTCATTTTGCTCCCCCCTTACCCGCATAAAAGCGTTCGATCAGTTTTCTGTAGTTTTCAAGTCCTCTTTCTGCGCTGCCGTTGCCTTTTATCAGCGCATCCTCTGCCGTGTCGCCGAAGCCCATGAGGAACTCGCCGATCCCCATCCCCTCTTCGCCGAACACAGCGTCATAGAGGTCGCCGTTATTCTCGGCAAGCAGAATATCCTCGGCGTCTACGAGGTTCTTGATATTATCGCCGTAGTCACCGTTCATCATCTTGTCGGCAAGCTCGCCGCAGCTCATTGCCTTGCCGCCGAACACGGCATCCATAGTACCCTCGGCGCGGGTATCGGACGACGCCGTGTGCGCAAGATCAAGGAAGTAGTCAAACAGGCTTTCGGCGTTGTTGCCGGCATTGACCATATCTGCCGCTGCGCTCCCCTTGAAAATCTCGGCGGTCGCAATGTCCCATATGGCAAGGCTCGGGTCTGCCTTTGTCGCCTTGCCCATAAGCTGTCCTGCACCGAAGGAGCCTGCTCCTCTCACCAGCGCTTCCCGCCAGTTTCCTGTCTCGCCGTATACATCTGCGGCTTTCTGCAGCGCTTTGGAAACGCCCACGCCGGCGTCAAACAGCTCGCCGTATTTGCCGAATTTATCAAAGATCTGCAAGCTGGACAGCTTATCGAGATTTTCCAGTATCGCCCTGTTCCTGTCCGTCGCTTTGAGCATTTTGTTATAGTCGACGGTGATAAGTCCCCAGCATATTTTGAACTTGATGGGATCGGGATCGGGCGCCCCGTCATATTTACCGCCCGAAAAACCGAGGATCGACAAGAGGAACAACAACAGCAAAAACGCCGTGCCGCCCATGCCCAAAAGCCGTTTCAGCCAGCCGACAGGGTCTTTCATCAGGTCTTCGAATGTCGGGCTGCCGTCGTATTCACCGAGTCTGCTGTTTGTGGAGTCGTCCACGTCCTTGTCGGTGGAGGCAACGCTGCCCTTATAGTCGCCGCTGCTTTTGAGATTCCAGTGCGATGTGTAATTCTTCACCTCGCCGCTCATGGCGGCGACCGCGTCGCCGTAGGACCTGAAATACGGCTTGCCGTTGTCGTCAAGCGTGGGCGTCAGCGCATCGTTTTTGTTGATCAGCGTGTCGAGCAGCGTATAGGTCGTGCTGCCCTGGTCATGGTGTCCAAGGGCAAAGCCCCTGCCGTCCACTTTGTGATCCGCCACCCCAAGCTGCGAAACGCCATCGAAAATTTCATTCCGCCCGTGACAGAAAAATGACAAATCGGCAGGCTCAAAAGAGCCTGCCGATTTCAGCGTGTCAAAAAACTTGTTTTTTGACACGCTGTGAGGCTGTCTAAAAACCGCAGGAGCAAGGAAACCGCCCCCGTCGGCGTATATGACATACGCTAGGGGGCGGTTGACGCAGACAGCAAAAGCGTGCGTTTCAAAGAAACGCTCTTTTCTGTTTTTATAACTTTTGCAGACGCCTTTTAGCATGAATGCGCTTTTGCGTCCTGCGGACTTTTTTGACAGTCTGAAAGCGGCAAGCTCAAAAGAGCCTGCCGCTTTGCGTTCACAAGCTTCGTCACGGCAGATCTGCCGGGTTGACGGATGCCAGTCTCGACGGACATCCGTCCCGCGAAACGATGCGTTTGCTTTCAACGATCATGTCTTTTTTGGAATGCAACTCTCCCGCAAAGGAATAGCAAATTTCCATGACCGTGCCATCATCCAAAAGGCTGTATGACGGTGTTCTGCTCGACAACTGAAAAAGAAATTCGCAGGTCGGGTCGATCCGACAGACATCTTCAGCAGTGCTGACACCCGCCTCTATTGCGTCAAAATCGTCCGCCTTTTTCAACGCAGAGAGGTGCGCTGTAAAGTAAACAACGTCGTCGACCGTCCCGTCGGGGGCTGTAGAGCTGCACCAAAAAACATAGAAATATCCGCCCTCTTTCACTTTGTAAACAGAATAGCCGTTCTTCCGAAGACACGCTATCGGATAACTCCGATGCACCTCCCGCATCGTCAGGCTTCTTGTGTCATCGGCTGTGCCGAAAACACCTTCTTCATGCAGCGAAGTGTTCGCAAAAAAGGCTTCCAGCTCCTTCAAAGGATATTCCGTCGTGAGAACGGCGGAAAGCGGAGCGTCGTCGTCCGCCGAAAAGCCGCTCACATTTTTATAACTTGTCGGTTCTGCCTTGCCGTTTCGACAAGCCGTGAAAAGAAGCAAAACCGTTGTGAGGATCGCAAGCGCTTTCATGTGCTTCATGGTTTTTCGCTCCCTTCTCCAGGCATTTTACGGCGACCGCGCGCAGCAACTGCATGCTCGGAATACTCAAAACAAGGGAAAGTGTGAAAAGTGCTGTCGCCAACACGGTAAGCCCTGTCTTTTGTGACTGTCCGTGCAAAAAGAAAGCTGCTGCCGCCACGCCGCATGCGCCCCCAAGCAGCGGCAGCCAAGCCGCCCTTTTGCCGCCGCTTTTTTCGGCGAACTTCCCGTTTCGGATGTTGCGCAGCGTGATGCATGAAAAGGCAGCGATACAAGCGGCAAGCAAAAGCGAAAAGGTCAAAAGCAGCAGCGGATGCGGTCCGATCTGTAAAGTGATCACCAAATAGGCAGCCGCATTGAGCAGTATGGCGGCATGCAAATAAAACACGCCGTCACACAAAAAGCGCGCCATCCTGTCCGCGGAAAGCCTCACGATCAGCGTTATAAACAAAGCACTTGTTATCGCGGCAGCAGCGCACAAAAGCGCCGTCTGCCCCTTTGAACCCCCGCCGACAAAACACAAAACCGCGCTGAAAAGCCATATGCAGAGAAGCCGCTTTATGCACTGCGATTTACAAAAAGGCACAAAGCCGAAATTGATAAACTCCTCCATGCGTTCCCTATTCATCATTAGCCCCTTTCAGCATTCACCCGACACAGCTCATGCGTCCAGGTCTACATAAAAAACAAGGTCTGTCTCGCTGCTTTCGAGCGGCAAACCGCAATCCTGCGTGTGCAGATGTGTAAATCCTAAATTTTTCTTGCCGGCATTGTCTGCTTTGAATTGTTTGATCCTCTTTTGAAAATCCGTCAGAGAATTCACCAAAATTTCCAACTCATTGCTGTTCAGCAGCACCTCAACACTCTTAACCGGTTTATTTCTTTTAGTATACGCTTTCACACGTTCACCCCCGCTGTCAGAAATATTGTCTGTAGGCTCTTTGCTCCGTCAGACGGTAATGCCTGTCCCACTTTTTCCTGTAAGGCGACAATCCGTTTCGGAAAAAGGCACGCAGCGCTGAAGAGCGCTTGTCGGCGATGATCAGAGGGAGCATGTGGCAGGCGTCCGTCAGATCATAGGCGCGTTCAGGCTCTCCGTTTTCCAAAGCACGCACAATGTCCGTGCACAGATCGGCAAGCAGCCGACATATGTTGGGATTTGTCAACGGGTGATGGGCTGTATAGACATTGTTGTGATATACAAAATACCACTTCTGCGCATCTATCCCCTCAACGGCTGCGAGTGCCTTGCGCACCTGATTGTCCTCGGACGATGCCTGCTTTTCAAGCACGCCAATAAGCTTCTGCAATATCTCCCTGTTGACAGGATTTGCGATGTCGTTACGTATGAGCGTCAAAGCATAGGCAATATCATACAGGTCGTTTTGTTCAATCATGATGTCCTCCGTCACCGTGCGGCTTCATGCATTGCCGTCAGAATATGTCTCTGATCCAAAAAAGGTGCGGCGGCTCCGCCTTTTCGCCCGTCAGCTTCAGAACATTCGCCGCCATCGTTCTGACGTTTTCCCATTTCGGAGAGTGCAGGAGCGCGTCCTCTGTCCAGTCCTGCCGTTCGAAAGACAGAAACATCCGATCGATCTCTTTCACGTTTTCGGCAACCGTTCCCGAAATGATCTGCTGTGCTTCCAGAGTCGGCAAAAGCGGCAGGATCTCTTCGACACAAAATGCGATCTCATCCGGGCGACACGCCTGCGCCGGAATTGCAGAAAGCTGAACATCGGCAGGCGCAGCGACCAATTTTATCGTTTCTATAAGCTTTTGATAGTTATGCATGGTATATGGTATTCCTCACAATATAACAGAACACAATCGCTTTTCTCACGACGTCTTGCAGCTTATCACTTGCCTACAATAACCGTACACCGTGTAAGCAAGCAGCGCGAATGTGAGAAAAACGCATGTGCATGCCGGTATAAAGTAGATACAAGATGTCTGCTGTAACAGTGTTGCAAGCAGCAAGCAAAGACTCAACCCGAAAAAGCCGAAAGAAATGCACACACGCTGTCGCAACACATGTCGAAAATACTTTTTTCTGTATGTTTTCAGATCGTCAAATCTTCTGTTTTCACCGGTAATTCTAAACAAGTCATATCCCGTAAAGCGCGTGCTGATCGCATTTGCGGCACACTCGGACAACAATTTGTGCTCATATTCATACATGCCGGCAGTTCTGTCTCTCGGCATGTCATATAAGAGAATATAAGCCGTATCTTTCGGCTTAGTTTTCACAAACTCAAAAAAGCAGGAACATGTAACATGATGGACCCGCCACCCCTCCGCTTCAAAGCGGCGCAGCCTTTCTTCCAGCTTCTCCGCCCGCCAAAGCGAATAAAACAGAAACTTTTTCATGACAATTATCTGTCCTCATCCTCCAGCCACACGCGTGTCAGTCGCACTGTCGTCGGCAAAAAGTATTCTTCCATATCATATCCTGATGCGATCAGGCGGTCTCGTATAGACAAATACCGTTGCATATCCTGCATATGGTTCAGCAATCCATGCACATTCAAACTGCGCAATATCGGCGCAAAAGCCGCCCGCACCGCTTCTGTCTCCATGGTCAGATCCTCATACAGGCAAGAGGTCGCCATGTCGGCGTCGACATAGTCCAGTCCCAACACCTGCTCGACCGGGAGATCCGCCGACGACAGGGGCGCACAGTTTATGCTTTCCACCTGCAGGCAGAATGTCGGCAGGTGCAGGGCGTCGCAATGGCGCTTATAGCGCCGCAGATATTCCGCATCGGGAACGACCCACAGACTGTCTGTATATCCGAACCATCTGTCCTGCGCTTCCTTATTGAGCGCAACGGATATATCGTCCGAGAAGTCCTCCAGCGGCCAGGTGGTATACCTGCCTATGCCGGAATAATGATATAGATTTTCCCGATGGGCGGTCTCAGTGTAGGACTGTATCACAAACCCGTTTTTTTGCAACTTCGTTTCTCCCCGCACCTCTTTCGCCTTAAAACTCCACTGTTTTATACTGAGGGCAATAATGTGTATGCTGTACTTCAATATATGCCTTTTCCGCGCCCAAACAGTGTCGCGCGTTCAACCATTTCACAAAGCCGTCCGTCTCCGCGACCGGGCACACATGCCCGTCTATCACCGTTCGATAGGCGTCGTCTGTTGCGGTTGGGAGCCATTGCAAAAATGCCTGCCCGATCGCTTCGATCTCCGATGCCGTTTCGTCGGGAATGACGATGATGTCGACATCATCCAAAGTATCGTCAAACACCATATTCACTCTTTGCACAGATACACCTCATTTTGCAGCAGCACATCCACCGCCATCCGTTTCCCATATGGGTTCGATCACTAAAGAATACGCCGAATGGCGCATCCCCTCAAGCGTGTCATCAAAATGCGCATGACCGCCAAAAGGGATGGGGTTGACCGCCATATACAGCATTTGTTTTGCCAGCGACAGGAAGCCCTCTTTGTTCGCAGCAATGACGACCTCGTTTTCATGAACCTCCACGGAAACAGTCGCACCCTTTTCCGCAATGATATCGATTGCGTTACCGTCAAAATCCGGAATTTGCAGATGGATATTCACTTTACAACCTCCGTCTTTCAAGCCTATAGCCTGCGGCACACGGTTTCGCCGGCACCGCTGTGAGCAGCCAAAAGTTCCTCATCGAACCAACCGTCCAAGTCGTCACCGAACACCGTCAGGCTTATCTCATTTATATGGGTATATTTGAATATGATCGATCCCCTGTACTGTTCCCTGATGCATCCCAGCGTCCGACAGGCAGCGGGGGTCATTTCCAAAAAATCGAATCGGTCTTCACTGAGTATTTCAAAAATCCTGTCGGCATGCGGCGGCACATTTTTCGGCAGCATAAAAATCATCGAGGATCTGTCGGAGAGAAAGGACGCCTTCCCGTTGCCCTTGACAACGCCCAGATATACTCTCCCTCTGTCGTTTTGATAGTGATTATCATACTCACCTTTTTCAGTGCAGGTCAATCCCCACACCTTTTTATGATCTGTCACGGCATTATAACTTCCGTGAAAAACCGTGCACGAACGTAAAAAATACATGTTGAAGCTGCGAAAATCTATTTTGTCAGCTACATAGTCATCCCACCACTTCGGCGTACCCTCTTCAACAATCTCATTATCATCATGTTGAAAATCCACCACCGCGTCGGCAATTATTTTCAGGCACTGCGGTTTTCTTTGCAGAAAATACTGTTGGAAATACACGGGCAAGATCCTTTCGCATGAGGTTTTTTCAGAGCGCAAAAAGACATTCAAAGTGTTTCCGTTTCGTTATCTGTTCAAAGCCGCACTTTTTGCCGCACTTTTTTGTCGGTTACCGTCGCTCCGTCGGCGTCAATATAGCTGATCAAAACACTTGACATATCCTCGGAAAAAGCAGCAGAAATAACGGATTCCGGGGATTTGGAAAGCGCGGGATCAAGTGTGATCTCCGTATAACAGCTGTTTTCGTCGAAAATGTCCCGCATGACAACCAATCCCTCTTTTTCAAAGAGAATTCTTCCGTCCCGCTCGTCCAAAACACCGTAAAACACTTCTGACATCCGCGCCCCTGCCGTATCGTAGTAATATGTCTGTCGACAGGATGTGCCTGTCCCCGCCTGCACCGTCACCGAGAGAACATGCGCGGAAATCGGCTTTATGACGGGTTCGTGCATGTAGGTACATTCATGCTTTACCACATTCCCCTCGCCATTGAACAGATCGTAATAGTAATAGAAATGATCGGTCTCCTCTGCACCGGTGTAGATTTTATAATATTGCTGCATGGCAGCATTCATGCCATCTTCTGACTGCCCGTCGTTCAGGGCAATTTTGGTGCCGTTGACCGTTATGCTGTACGGCGTTTTAACATTGGAAATATACGCATAGTAGGTGAAAAAAGCTTTTTTAAGAGGCTCATTATATGTTTCTAACGGAAGAAAGCTTGTGCCGTATTCATCCGTAACCGTTGATTCTCCGCCGTTTGTGTCAAAGACAGTTATAAAGTAGTCGTTTGTGCTTTTGTATCGGTAAGCGTATATAATAACATCGTCGAAAATCTTTTGAAAAACTCTTTTGGTATCGGAGCCAAGCCCTATTTTCCATCCGTCCGCCGACTTAGGTATTATCAAATAATGATCCGCATCGCTTTGACGGTCAATGACCAGATCGCAGTTGTCGCCCTCCACAACAAGCTCAATATTGGGTTTTCCGAATGTGTAGTAGTCATAAGCCGCTTGCGGCGAGTCAAACGTCACAAAAAAATTTTCAAACGGCAAAAATTCCAATGTCCCTATCAGCAGAAACGATAAACATGCACAAGCAAAATACAGCGGTCGCTTGCGACCGAGCCCCGACTTTTTGATCACCAAAAACGAACACACAAGAAAAACAACGCCGATCAAGGTCCTGATAAAACTGTACACTCCACTACCCCCGAATTTGCACCGTCCCGTTTTCGATGGCGTTTTTCAGCCATTCCGCCGCCGCATGAATTTTCTCCTTCGTTGACTTGGATGAAATAGCAAATTCATTTCGGAACTTGTCAACATCATCATAAGCAGTGCCTAATGAATCAGCATCATATATGCGTATCCACACCGCATTTTCAACCGACGTATCAACTGTGCAGTCATACAGCACCATAACCTTTTTCACATCATTTATCCATGCCAAATAGCAATATGAACCGCTCCTTTGCTTCATATCCTTGTGGAATCCATATTGGGACTCGAGGAACGAAAATTCTTTTTTTATGAAGTGATATTCTTTCATACGATTCCCCTGCTTCCTGTGCCTATCAGAAATCCTGCACGCCCTCAAAGCCGACAAGGCAATTTTCATCGACTTCCGACAGGACTTTTTTTGCAAACCTTTTGTATGAAATCTCAAGGCTTTCGACGATCAGTCGTTTTCCGAATGCGGTTTTGATCACAATTCTCTCGGATTTTACCTGGTTATGCTTGATTTGCCGCACCGCCGAAACGACCTCATCAAAGGCAAACGCATACGGCTTTTTGAATCCGGAAAAAACCGTCACGCTCTTCCCCTTTACAACCACCTTGAAGGTCTGTGTCTTTATGATTAAATACACACTGCCCCAAAGAAACAGACCGTAGGTAAGATAGAAAATCCAGTGAGGCTGCTCTGCCGAAAAAAACGTGAAGCCAATCACCACTGCCAAACATACCAATGCGCCTATCGCGCCGATGATTGCAACCGCTTCCGGCAGCATAACAGCAAAGTTCTCATCGGAAACTTTTGATGTTTTTGGAATTCTGCTTTTCTGAATAAATGACAGCAATACCAGTACGGCGTCAAGAATCAGAAATATGAAAAAAACAGGCGCTGCCATGCTCTTCCCTCCCGTAGCATTACCAAACCGATCAGTGACCGATCATTCCACATACATATCTATGTCTATAGCAGCATTCAAACAGTGCACCATGTCAAGAAAATCTCTTTCAAAATACAATGCGGGTTTGCTGCTTTTATCAAAGGATGGGACGATATCGAAGATAACCTCCCCGCCGTTTTCATCGCACAATTTTTTGATGTCCGCCAGTTTGGCGGATATTTTCCCTGTCAGTTCGTTTAATACAACGCCTACGTCCGTTTCTTCTTTTTCTCCTGTCCTCAGCGTCCAAAAGCCCTCCAGCGGTTTATCGGTCAGGGGCGAGATGCGCGTTTCCGTGCGTGATTTACATTCTGTCGGAGCAATGCCCAGACGCTTTGTGATCGTGTGCACATCAAAGTCATTATCAAAAACCAGGTGCATCTCCGCATAGATCGTGCAAGAATTTTCCATATGTCGTCTCCATCATATTTTCCCGAACATAATAGTTCTTTCGTTTGTGCGTTATTTTACTTTCTGCGTTTCGGCTTCATCTCCGCGCTTTTTGCGGATTCAGCGGTCATATGCGTAACCAAAATAAGGGCAATATGATGAGTGTAATTATTTCGTTTTTTAGGTTCATTTGTTACCTTCCGCATATCTGCAAAATTCTACGGGCAGGCTTTCTGCCGTTCGCCTTGTCAGATCCTCTGACTACAGGATACCATATACCGCAAACGGTTGCAATCGTGTCACACAATTTTTAACATACTATACAAGCTGCCTGCCGTATCCTTGTAGATTTTCACATATCAAAGAAAAATGAATCGTTATTGTCCACAATATCTAAAACAGTTTTTTCTTATAAAATATGTAATTACCACAGTTGCTGCACAAATATACTCTACGACAGATATGACGTTACTATTCAAAGAGGAATAGATGCTTTTTAACAAACTGTTTCCTTTGATATAGCCAAAAAATTCGCAATAAAGATAAAACAAAACAGCAACTAATCCTATAGCAAGTGAGGCTATATTTATCACAAGCAAAGCAGATTTTATGAATTTTCTCATTTTAACCCACAGTTCCTCTCCATCGCTCATTTTTCACTTTCTTTTCACTCTGAAAAACTGCCATATTATTACTGCCGTAACAAGTACAATAAAAAGCAAAACAGCCATGAAAATGAAAATGGTTTTTGTCGCCTGAGTAGCACTGGCATCATATACTATTGTTTCGTTTCCGTCAGGAGCCGTTCTAAGCAGTTGGGAATAGGAAGATGCAAAAATATTTAGCGGTCCCATATTGTTCTTGATAGTATATTTGTTTCCGTCAATCGTTTTTTCTTTTGAAAATACGAAATGGTTCCAATACGAATTGTTGTCGGCAGTATCTTCTATTTTTTTCAATTCGACATTCGTACTATCCGAACTAAACGAAGCGGCAACATCACTCCTAACAAAATAGATAATTAAGTCAGCATTATCCCATTGAACGCCAAAGCTTTGATTACAATTAAAAGTATATCCATATTGAAATTTCCCGGTTGTGTCATAAACAGATATATACTTGTTTTCAGAGGATGTAAAACCTATTGCAATCAATCCGTTCTCACTAACATCAAAACATGTAATTGTGCTTTTTGGCGGCTCATCATATATTGGAGATAAGTTCAGGTTGGAAAGGAAAATATTTTGTTCTTTTGCATTCATTTCACTTGTTGAAAAACCTGTATTCATGGCAAAGGCACTCATATCTCCATTGCAGATAATCAAAAAAATGATAAGCAAAATAAAAACAGCATTTTTCCATTTCATATTTATCACTCCATGATTTTAATGTAGATTGTCTTCGTGTATTCTGCAGACCTTCTGCCGTTTTGACAGGAGGGTAAGGAGACGGAACAAATCGCTCCGTCTCCTTTTTACTCCTCTATCCAGGCTTTCACAAAGCTTCCTTTGTTTCCGTCAACGACAATACACCAGCCACCGCCGAGCATGATGGTATCGACCTCATCCGGTTCCTGTTCATAATAACTAAAGCACCACAAATTGTTTTTTGACGAATACTTAACAGAGTCCAGCGTTTCCTCAGGATTTTTCCCTTTTTCCTGATACTTCCCCAAAATGGCTCTGGCAACCTCGACTGCGGTTTCCTTTGTCTCTATGGGACGTATCACTTCCAAAACATCTTCATTCGGTGTAAAGAAAGGATCGCCCTCGAGCCACGGAACATCCTTGCGCCATTCCACTTCCGCAACGGGAATGCCGTCTATGACTTCCTGACTGACGACCTTATACTCCCTGCTCAGATCAATGACACCTTGTTCAAAATCGTCCGAAACGGTAGCATCGGCATTTGCGTCCGTATTATTTGCTGCCTTGCCGCATCCCGCAAGAAAAAGCAGCAAAAAGAGTGCAATCCACAGTTTTTTCATGGTATTCACCCCCATCAGCGTCCCGAAAACACACGCCGCAGCAGGTCTGTCGGCTGCGCTGTGTGTTACTTTCTGCGTTTCCGCTTCATCCCACGTTTTTTGCGGATCCAGCGGTCGTATGCAAAACCGGGACCAGGACTCCAAAAAAGCAATGCCAATATCATTAACCATATCAAATCGAAAACAACTATTGACATCGTCAATGCTTCATCAACATTCCCCGACAATCCTGTAAGATGCAATAATGCACAGATTATCACACAGGCAGGGTGACTGAACAATACAACAAAATACAAAACCCTCAACGCTTTTGGTATTTCTTCTTTGTATCTGCTGTAAACCAGCCATTCTACGAAGGTTTCACCTTTTTTTCGTTTTTTGTAAGCACTGGTATTCAGCTGATATGTCTTCACGCCGCTTAAAAATCCACGAAGATATATGAATGACAGGAAAAACATTCCTAAAATAGCAATCATCTCATTCTTTAGGCTCATTTGTTACCTTTCGCATAACTGTAAAATTCTACGGATGGGCTTTCTGCCCGTTTGCCTATGTCAAACTCTCTGACTACAGAATACCATATACCGCAGGTGGTTGCAATTACTTTTCACATTTTTTGACATCTTGCACAAGTCATCATCTGCGCCATTGTAGATTATCACATATCAAGAAAAAAGTGTGCCCCGCCGACTGCATTTGCAGGCGGCGGAGCACGTCGAGCCTATAACAGCCAAAGGCAATGTTTGCCGATGTAAATATTCTTAAACGAATTGCGGTTTTATCCATATGGAAGAAAGCTGTCCGTCATCGATCACTGCGACGGAATTTTCGGCAAACTCTACACACCTTTTTTCGCTGCTGCAATGCGGATCGCCGATACAAACCCACCCCGTTCTACGGTCAAAATAGGTTTGCCAATCGTTTACATATTGTACGCCGCTACCTTTTTGGTGTTTTTCATCGAACAATACTGTCAAAGTTCCTCGTTGGAACGCAGGGGTAACCAGTTCTTTCTCGACCCAGTTATAGTCAGGATTTATCCCCGTCACCTGAAGCACACGACCGGTTTCTAATTTCATATCCAGGCTGTTGTACCCTTGTGCAATTAAAACGGAAAAATTCACATCGTTCCACGGATCATAGAAAAACGAATGCTCATCTTTCAGATATTGCGCTTGTCCGTTGAACACCATATTTTCATAAGTGATAATAAATCGCATCAGCATTTACTCCCAAACGGAAAATGAACATGTATTATTTACATCTATGTTGTTTCGCAATCAAAAAAATTTCTGTATACGGTTTTGCAATTGTTACACTTCGGGGTTATCCATATCCAGGTAAAAGCATTATCCGCATCACTTATTCCAAGCTCCCGAAGTTCCCGGGCGTCCGGATATTCATACTTAACGCTGACTGAAAAGCTATCACTTTGACATTTCACGCAGTCAAGAAGCCGGGGTGACACACATGTGTTTTTAGGCTTTTTCCCGTATTGTCCATATCCATCGGTATCACTGTTAAACACCGAAATAACCTTACCACACCCTTTGCAACGAACTTCAAGTACGGTTTTATCATTTTTGGGGTATAGGGACATTTTCGAAAACAGGCGGCGCTTTATTTTCCCAACTGCAAAGACTTCAAAATCGTGTGCGCTGCAGCATGACAGCGTACCTTCAACTATGCGGTTAACCCCATCCGTGGTTTGTCGTGTAGCCACAAAATATGGTCGTATCATTTCGGGAATCAATTCCATGTCCTCACCTCCTAAACAGTCTTCTAACCCAATTGACAATCTTCCCGACAGAACCTGAATTATTAGAAAGCATGTTGGACATCTTGGTTGAAATGTAACTTGTGCTTTGCCTTGGACTCACAACTTCAACCAATTTATTGATTCCGTTTTTACCGATACCTATTACATCTGGTCTGGTTAATCCGCCGTTTAACCCCATTTTCCCCAATGACTTGTTTATGCCAATTTGGGCATATCGTCCTGACGCAGCCATTTTCCCAGCCTGCATATTTGTTGCTAGTTTATGTAAAGTTGATCCATGCGCCTTGCCTACAACAGTTGTTGTTCCAGTAGCTATATTTAATCCCGCTGAAGCCGCTCCTGTTGCACCACCGATTAATGTTCCAGACATAAATCCCGAACAAGCACCATCTAATGCACCTTTCCAACCGCCTGAAATACCGCCGCCGATAGCTCCCATTACCGCGCCAGAAGCGCCACCTGCAATTGCTCCAGAAAGAGCAGCACCGCATATTGCCGCTGCTGCACCACCAGTACAAACAGTAGCAACCGCCAGCCCCGCAATTGCAACAGCACCAATAGCAACTTTTGCCCAGTTTGGCAAC
>URNF01000032.1 GCA_900549155.1 uncultured Oscillospiraceae bacterium
TCTGCGCACCGCCGTTTCCGAGGCGGTGACCAACTGCATCGTCCACGCCTATCCCGACAGCATCGGCACGGTGACGCTCACCATGAAGCTGTTTGAAAACGGACGCGTCGTGGTGCGCATCCGCGATCGCGGCTGCGGCATTCCCGACATCGAAAAGGCGATGGAGCCGCTGTTCACCACCGGCGGCGAGGAACGCTCGGGACTCGGCTTTTCGGTGATGCAGAGCTTCACCGACAGGGTGCGCGTCACCTCTCACCCCGGCAGGGGCACGACGGTCACGCTGGAGAAATACATACGCATGCGCGGCGAGGTGCACACTTGACGCGCGAGGAAATGATCTGCGGCAACATCGGGCTGGTGCACAGCTGCGCCCGCCGCTTCCGCGACAGGGGCATGGAATATGACGACCTGTTTCAGGCGGGCTGTTTGGGGCTGACAAAGGCGGTCGACGGGTTTGACGCGTCGCGCGGGCTGCAGTTTTCCACCTATGCCGTGCCGGTGATCCTCGGCGAGATCCGCCGCCTGTTCCGCGAGGGCGGTGCGGTGAAGGTCAGTCGGTCGCTCAAAGAGCTGTCGCTGCAGGTGAGCCGCGCGCGCGAAAAGCTGTCGACGACGCTTTCCCGCGAGCCGACGGTCGGCGAGATTGCCGAAATGCTGTCCCGCACGCCCGAGGAGATCGCCGAAGCGCTGCAGGCGGGGCTGCCGCCGCTGTCCCTCACGCGGGAAAACGACGAGGACGACGGCGAGGAAATGGCGCTCCCCACCGCCGCGCCGCAGGAAGCGGTGACCGAGCGGCTGGCGCTGCGGCAGGTGCTCGACACGCTCCCGCCGCGCGACCGCGCGCTGATCCTTTTGCGCTATGTCGGCAACAACACCCAGACCGTGACTGCAGAACGTCTCGGCATGACACAGGTGCAGGTGTCCCGCTGTGAGCACAAAATTCTCGAAAAGCTGCGCCGCCAGCTGACGGGATAAAACCCTATTGCACTTTTCTCCGCCTTCTGTTACAATGAAAGTACAACAAATGACGGAGGGGTGCACATGAAGTCGAAGGTCAAGGTCATGCTGCTCGGTATCGCCATTATGCTGCTGCGGGCAGCCATTTTCATTGGGACGGACGGCTTTTTGCCGATCGTGCTGAATTTGGTGCCGCTTGCCGGTTTCGGACTTGTGCTGTACGGCTATTTCAGCAAGGACGAGGAAGAGGATTTGCCCGAAAAGACGTTTGAGATCGTTTCGGAGCAAAAACGGAAAGCGGAAAAGGACGTTGTTTGCCCGCGTTGCGGCAAGAGCTATAAGGAAAGCTACAACGCCTGTCCCTGGTGCGGATTCAAAGAGGAAAACTGACGCAAAAAGCCACGTCCTTATAGGGCGCGGCTTTGTTGTGCTACACTGTTTTAAATGAGGGATCGGTATGCTGCATGAATTTTCGAGAACGGCGCTGCTGTTGGGGGACGCCTGCATGGAACGGCTGGCGGCGGCGCGCGTCGCCGTGTTCGGTGTCGGCGGCGTCGGCGGCTATGCCGTCGAGGCGCTTGCGCGCTCCGGCGTCGGCGCGTTGGATCTCATCGACAACGACCGCGTCAGTCTCACGAACATCAACCGTCAGATCCTCGCAACGCACGAAACGGTCGGGCGCTCAAAGGTGGAAGTGGCGCGCGAGCGCGTGCTTGCCATCAACCCCGCCTGCAATGTTCAGATCTTTGAGACGTTCTATCTGCCCGAGACCGCCGATCGGTTCGATTTCTCCGTCTATGACTATGTCATCGACGCCATCGACACCGTGTCCGGCAAGCTGGCACTCGTCGAAAACGCCAAGAAGGTCGGCACCCCCATCATCTGCTCCATGGGCGCGGGCAACAAGCTGGATCCGACCGCCTTTCGCGTCGCCGACATCTATGAGACGGCGGTGTGCCCGCTTGCCAAGGTGATGCGTGCCCAGTGCCGCAAGCGCGGCATCGATCATCTGCGGGTGGTCTATTCCGAAGAGCCGCCCCTGCGCCCCGCCGCAAGCGAGGAACAAAAGGGCACCGCCGGTCGCGCCGTCCCCGGCTCGACCGCGTTCGTGCCGTCGGTGGTGGGACTCATCATCGCAAGCGAAGTCATCAAAGACCTTTCGGGCTACAAACGCCCCGAAAACTGATTACAAATTGTATTTTTGTGTATTTAATATCCGTTTTGTATACGATTTATGAAAGGTGTGATCCCATGAAACGCAAAATGATCGCCCTTGTTTCTGCCCTCGTGCTGCTCCTTGCTGCGGCAGGGTGTGCGCAGAAAACAGAAACGGCGGACGCCCCCGCCGACCGCGTCACCGAAACGACCTCTGACATCGGCACCGAAATGACCTTTGACATCGACGGCGACGGGCAGGACGAGGTGTGCACCATCGGTAGCGGTCCCACCTCCGGCATCATGTCCTTTCTGCTCAGCGCCAGTTCCGACAACATCCTCAAATATTGCAGTCTGATGACGGTCATGCCAGACGGCGATCCCGTCTTCGTGAAAACGGACGGGGAGGTGCGTCTGCGCCTTTTGCCCGTTTCGGCGGAAAAGTCCGTCGACTTCTCCCTTTCCGTCAAGGACGGCGAGATCGTCCTCACCCTGTGCGGCGAAAACGCCGCCTATTGGCAGCGGCAGGAGGCACTCCCCCTGTCGGCAAGCTCCTATATAGAAACGCGCTATGCCGCAACGCCGCCCGATCAGACAGAGCAGCTGATCGAAAACGAAGAATATGTCATCATGACACCGTATGTCGAAACCATATTAGGTGGCTTCATGGTCGCAAACAACACCTACATCCACTGTCTGGAGATCACAGGGCATCTGAGCGGCGCTGCCAAAAACACGACCTATCTCGTGCTTGCCAACAGGAAAGACATCACCTTTGACGAAGCTTGGCGCGCAAGCGGGCTTTCCAGTGACACCGCCGACTATTTTGATCCGAAGGATGCCGTCATCGTCGGCTACAAGCTGTTTTCATAAAAACAGTTTCATACAACAGCAAAAAAACGGCGCTTTTGCGCCGTTTTTTCTGTTATTCCTCAAAAAATGTTGCCCCCGCTGCTTTCAGCTGATGGAGCAGGCGTTTGTCCACCGTGACGGTCATGCGCAGCCCCTCGGGGACATATTCCTCGCTCTCCACCGCGCCCTCGCGGCGGCAGGTCTCAGCAAGCGCACCCGCAGAGAACGGGAGCAGCACCGTGACCTTTTCGCGGTCGCGCGGCAGCGCGGCGGCGATCGCCGCAAGCAATTTGTCGATGCCCTCGCCCGTTTTGGCGCTGATATACAGCCGTTCGCCGCCGTCCGCTGTGCGGGGCGGCAGGGCGATGTCCGCATGCTCCGCTGTCAGCCGATCGCACTTGTTGAACACCTGCAAAACCGGCAGCTCGCCCCTGCCGAGGTCGGAAAGGAGCGTCTCCGTGATGGCGAGATGCTCGGCGGCATCGGGCGACGACGCGTCGCACAGGTTGAGGACAAGATCCGCCGTTGCGGCTTCCTCCAGCGTGGCATGAAACGCCTGCACCAAATGGTGCGGCAGGCGACGGATGAGCCCGACGGTGTCGACCAGCAGCACCGTTCTGCCGTCCGGCAGCTGCAGCCCGCGCGCGGTGGTGTCCAATGTGGCAAACAGCTTGTCCTCGGCGAGCACGCCCGCGTCGGTCAGGCGGTTGAGCAGGGTGGACTTGCCGGCGTTGGTGTAGCCGACGATCGCCACCGTGCGCACCTCGTCCTTTTGCCGCCGCTTGCGGCTTTCCAGCCGCCGTCCCTCGATGCGGCGCAGTCCCGCGCGCAGACTGTCGATGCGGCGGCGGATGTGCCGTCTGTCGCTTTCCAGCTTCGATTCGCCGGGGCCGCGCGTGCCGATGCCGCCGCCGAGACGCGACAGCGCCGTGCCCTGCCCCGCAAGGCGCGGCAGCATATATTGCAGCTGCGCCAGCTCCACCTGCAGCCGTCCCTCCGCCGTGTGCGCCCGTCCCGCGAAAATGTCCAAAATCAGCATGGTGCGGTCGACGACGCGGCAAGGAAGCAGGTCTTCGAGATTGCGCTGCTGGGTCGCGGACAGCTCGCGGTCGACAATGACGAGATCTACCTCGTCCTGCTCACACAGGGCGGCGATTTCCTCAAGCCGTCCCCTGCCGATGCAGGTTGCCTTGTCGGGCGCTTCGCGCCGCTGCATCGCCGTGCCGACGACGTCGGCACCCGCCGTGTCCGCCAGCTCGCGCAATTCTTCGATGGACGCATCTGCGTCATATTCCCCCGTATCGATACCGACGAGAAAACAGCGCTCGCGCCGTTCTTCCTTTTCGGTCACAGTTTCCATTTGATCACCTCGCCTTTTATTGTACCACACAGCAAAAATGCTTGTCCACAAAAAAATCTGTCGAAAATGCGCAAATCGCTTGTCGAAACGGCGAAGATATGCTATACTGAATTGTAATTATGTCTGCCGTAGAGCAAACGGACGGAATGTTGAAAAGGGGACGGTTAAAGTGGCACATCATGACATCACCAGCGAAACGATTTTTGACAGAGAGGAAAACGTCGCACCGCTGAACATCATTGCGCTGGACAGCGCAAAAGAGCTCGGCGCGAAGATCGATGCGCACCTCACGCAGTGGGCGCAGAAATGCGGCAGGGATGAAAAGACCTTTTTGGTCGAAGCGGAATGCCCGCGTTTCTCCTCCGGCGACGGCAAGGGGCTGATCAAAAGCAGCATCCGCGGCGACGACCTGTTCATCATCGTGGATGTCGGCAACTACAGCTGCAAATATAATCTCTACGGTCGTGAGAACTGCATGTCTCCCGACGACCACTATCAGGACCTCAAGCGCATCATCCAGGCGGCGGGCGGCAAGGCATACCGCATCAGCGTCATCATGCCGATCCTCTACGGCGGCAGACAGCATCGCCGCAACTATCGCGAGTCGCTGGACTGCGCGGTGGCGCTGCAGGAGCTGCGCGACATGGGCGTTTCCAACATTGTGACCTTTGATGCGCACGATCCGCGCGTGTGCAACGCCATTCCGCTGACCGGCTTTGACAATGTGATGCCGTCCTATCAGGTGTTGAAGCGTCTGTTCCGCGACTTCCCCGATCTCAAGGCAGACAGAGAGCATCTCATGATTGTCAGCCCCGACGAGGGCGCTTTGAACCGCAACATGTACTATGCGTCCTGCCTCGGCGTGGATCTCGGCATGTTCTATAAGCGCCGCGACTATTCGCGCGTTGTCAACGGCAGAAACCCCATCGTGGCGCATGAATATCTCGGCAACCCGGTCGACGGACGGGACATTTTCATTGCGGACGACATCATCGCGTCGGGCGAGTCCATGCTGGACATCGCCTATGAGCTGAAAAAGCGCAATGCGGGCAACATCTTCTGCTATGCGACCTATGCCACGTTCACGGCGGGGCTTAGCAGCTTTGACAAGGCGGTCGAGGAGGGCGTCGTGACCGGCGTGCTCGGCACGAACCTCACCTATCGCTCGCCCGAGCTTTTGAGCCGTCCGTGGTTCCACGAGGTGGATGTGTCGAAATACATTGCCTATTTCATCGCAGCGCTCAACCACGATGTTTCGGTCAGCACGCTGATCGATTCGCACGAGAAGATCAAGCAGCTGCTGGCAAAGCGCCAGAACGGCTGACAGATGGACTACACACTGATCCGCAGCAATCGCAAGACCGCCGCGCTCACGGTGACAGAGGATGCCGCCGTTGTGGTGCGGGCGCCGCGGCGTATGCCGCAGACGATGATCGACCGCTTTGTGGAAGAACACGCCGCTTGGATCGCGGCGTGCATCGAAAAACGGCGGGCATATGCGCTTGCGCATCCGCCGCTGACTGAATATGAGGAACAAAAACTCCGCCGCGCTGCGGCGGAGTTTTTGCCGCAGCGGGTGGCATATTGGGCGGACATTATGGGTGTCACGCCGACGGGTGTGCGCATCACGGGCGCGAAAAAGCGCTTCGGCAGCTGCAGCGGAAAAAACGCGCTGTGCTTTTCGTTTCGGCTGATGCAGTATCCCGCGGCAGCTATTGACTATGTGGTGGTGCATGAGCTGGCGCACATCCGCCATCACGATCACAGCCCCGCCTTCTACCGTTTTGTGGCATCGGTAATGCCGGACTACAAAGCGCGGGCGGCGCTTTTGCGACAGTGAGGAAGAAACTATGGAAAAATTGCGCGCACTTTTGCGGAAATACAGAGAGCTCATCGCCTATGTGATCGTCGGCGGACTGACTACATTGGTCAGCATGGCACTGTATTACGGGTCGACATGGACGTTCCTTGACGGCAACGATCCCCTGCAGGTGCAGATCGCCAATGTGATCTCCTGGGTCGGGGCGGTGGCGTTTGCCTATGTGACCAACCGCGTGTTCGTTTTCCGGAGCCGCAACACGGCAATTTTCCGCGAAATGCTGTCCTTTGTATCCTCGCGGGTGCTGACGCTGCTGTTGGACATGGGCTTCATGTGGCTGTTGGTGACGGCGATCGGCATTGATCACCGCATCGCGAAGCTCGTGTCCATGGTGCTGGTGACGGTCGGCAATTATATCATTAGCAAACTTTTGGTGTTCAAAAAGAAATAAATGCGGGGTGACGGCATGAAGAAGTATGTTTACAAAAAGGATGCGCTGCCGCATGTCGTGCTGTCGGAGCACGCGGCGCTGACGGCGCTTTTCGACTATGCCTTTGAAACGGCGTTTCGCAAGGTCGATTATATCGAAAAGGCGGGCTGGAAGCCGCAGCTGACCTGCTATCCCGGCATCGGTGTCATCTGGCAGTGGGATTCCTGCTTCATGACCCTCATCACCAACTATGCCAACGGGACGCTTGACGCGTTCAACAACCTCGACAATCTCTACCGTTTGCAGCGGGAAAGCGACGGCTATATCAGCATGGCATACACGATCGAAAGCGAAAAGGAAGCCTATGACACGGGGCGGATCAATCCGCCGCTGTATGCATGGGCAGAGTGGCAGCACTATGTCATCACGGGGGACAGATCCCGCTTTGCCGCCGTCGCACCGAAGATCGCGGCGCTGTATACCTATATTGAGAACCACCACCGACGCGCCTGCGGGCTCTACTGGTTCGACGATCCCGGCTCCTCCGGCATGGACAATTCCCCGCGCGGGGAATATCCGTCGACGCATCTGGACGGCAGCGGCGTGTGCTTTGTCGATCTCGCCTGCCAACAGGCGCTGACCGCCGATCGGCTGTCGAAAATGTATGCCGTGCTCGGCGACAGCGAAAAGGCGGCGTTCTATGCTGCCGAAAACGCGCGCATCTGTGCGCTCATCAATCGGTATCATTGGGACGAAAAAACGGGATTTTACTATGACTTTTTCGCGCGGGAAAATGCCGAAAAGCGTCCGAAGCTCATCAACACCAAAACGGTTGCCGTCGCGTGGACGCTGCTTTGCGGCGCGGCGACGGGAGAGCGGTTTTCACGGGTGCTGCAGCATTTTTTGAACGAGGATGAGTTCTACACGCGCATCCCGTTTGCGTCGCTGTCGCGGGACGATCTCAACTATGACCCGACGGGCGGCTATTGGCTCGGCAGCAGCTGGCATCCGACCAACTTCGTGCTGCTTTGCGCCATGTATCAAAACGGCTATGTCAAAGAAGCGCGGGCTGCTGCGCTGCAGATTTTGCACGGCATGCAGGCGGTGTATGAAAACGCGGATTTCGGCGGGATATGGGAAGCCTATTCCCCCGAGGAATACAAACCGGCGACGCTGGAAAACGGCGGACTTTGCCAACCGGAGTTTGTCGGCTGGGGCGGGCTGATGCCGATCACCGCCCTTATCGAGATCGTTGTCGGCATCAACTGCAACGCGCCGCAAAACGCGATCACGTTCCGCCTGCTTTCCAAAGGCGACAGCGGCGTGGAAAACCTGCACTTGGGCGGGCAGACGCTTTCCGTCTGCTGCAGGGGCTATGACGCAGAAACGGAAAGCGGCACGCTGTGCGTGCGCGCCGAAAAGCCGTTTTCGCTGACCGTCGAAACGCAAAGCGGAAAAACGGCGACGCTGCAGGTCGCACCCGGCTATACAGAGATCGCGGTCGCCGCTCTGCTTTCATAAATTTCGACGCTGATAAATATGATCCCCCTCACCGCGACGGTGAGGGGGATTTTGACAAACGTCTGCCTTTTCTTTTCACGGATCAACCGTGTTTTTATGCGGTGTGCCGATGAAGCCCACCTGCGCGAAATCGCGGGGATTGTGCCGCACGAGATAGTCGATATACGCCATCACCATCTCCGCCGTGAGCACATATCCCGCGGGGTTCAGATGCCCGCCGAGATAAAAGTGGCGGCGAAACTGCTCATCATACACGGGTGCATAGGCGCGCAGATCCAGCACATAGGCGTTGTCAAAATGCGCTGCCAGCGTATACAAAAGTTCCCGATGCGCGTCATACTTTGCCGCTCGGTCCGCCGTCATGCCGCTTTCCCGCGGCATCGTCATGAAAAAGAATTTGGCGTCCAGGCGAAACGCCTTATACCGCTGGACGATCGCGCCGTAATAGCCGGCAAAGGTCTTTTCATTTTCCCGCCAGTCCGCCTTGATGTCCGCCGCGCTGCCGAGCGGAATGCCGCTTGAGACATCGTTCACGCCGAGCGCCAAAATATAGGCAGAGCAGGCAAGCGACGCGTCGAAAAGGCCGTTTGTGTCCGCAAAGGTCTCGCAATATTCCTTCGCGGTCATACCGCCGCGCGAGAAATTGCGCACAAGACAGCCCGCCGCACGCGCCATATACTGCCCCCAGGAATATTCGAACATGTCGTGATAGGTCTTGTTCCCCTCTGCACTCGTCCCCTCAAATTCACCCGAGGACAGGCTGTCGCCGACGCAGGCGATCGAGCGAAAAATGCTGCAAAATCCGCCGTCGGTCACCATGTGATCGAGCGGTTTTTCGTCGGGTCGCGGATAAAATGCGGTCATATCCATCGTGTACACCTCACAAATATGCTGTCATTCTGCCAGCAGTATAGCACATCTGCAGGAAAGGTACAACAGTATTTTATAAAAAGTAAAAGGCAGGTCGTTTGACCTGCCTTTTCACTTTGAAAATTATTTCACCAATTCGATGATCGCCATTTCGGCAGCATCGCCGCGGCGCGTGCCGACCTTGATGATGCGGGTGTAGCCGCCGTTGCGGTCGGCATACATGGGCGCAATTTCATCAAACAGCTTCTTCGAAACGCTCTCCTTCGTCACAAACGCATACACAAGGCGCTTGTTGGCGAGGGTGGGCTCTTTCGCGATCGTGATCATCTTCTCTGCCATGGCACGCACTTCCTTAGCGCGCGTCACGGTGGTTTCGATCTTGCCGTTTTCCAGCAGGAACGTCACCATGGCTCTCAGCATTGCCATACGGGAAGCCGTCGGTCTGCCGAGCTTTCTGGTTCCGGGCATTTGTATTCACTCCTTCTGATGGATCATAGAAATATTCTTATTCCTCGTCGTTGCTCAGGGTGAAACCGAGAGACGCGAGCTTGTTGATGACCTCTTCGAGCGACTTGCGACCGAGGTTTCTCACCTTCATCATGTCTTCCTCGCTCTTGTTGATGAGATCACCGACCGTGTTGATACCGGCACGCTTCAGGCAGTTGAAGGAACGCACAGACAGGTCGAGCTCTTCGATCGTCATTTCCAGGAGACCGTCCTTCTTGTCGTCTTCCTTCTTCACCATGATCTGGTTGCCTGCGTAGGTATCGCCGGAAAGATCTACGAACAGATCCAGATGCTCCATCAGGATCTTTGCTGCCAGAGAAACGGCTTCCTTGGCACTGATCGTGCCGTTGGTCCAAACCTCCAGAGTCAGCTTGTTAAAGTCGGTGATTTGTCCCACACGCGTGTTCTCCACGGTGTAGTTCACCTTGTTCACCGGCGTGTAGATGGAGTCGACCGGGATGACACCGATCACCGGCGTCATCATCTGCTTGTTCAGCTCCGCGGACACATAGCCGCGACCCTTGTCAAGCGTGATCTCCATATACAGCTTTGCACCCTCGCCGAGCGTGGCAATGTGCATTTCCGGCTCAAGAATTTCCACTTCACTGTCGCACTTGATAGAACCGGCGGTCACCTCACAGGGACCCTCCGCTTCAATATACACGACCTTGGGGCCGTCGCCGTTGATCTTGGCGATGAGCCCCTTGATGTTCAGGATGATCTCCGTCACATCTTCTTTCACGCCCTCAATGGTGGAAAACTCGTGCAGAATACCGTCGATCTTCACGGAAGTGACGGCAACGCCCGGCAGGGAGGACAGCAGCACACGGCGCAGGCTGTTGCCGAGCGTGGTGCCGTAGCCTCTCTCCAGCGGCTCGATCACGAATTTGCCGTAGGTGCCGTTGGGAGCAAGGTCAAGTACTTCAATTCTGGGCTTCTCAATTTCAATCATCCAAAACCCTCCTTACAGTTACGCCGCCGGCAAAGCACCAAGCGGTGCTTTGCACGGGGACGATGTGATATTGTCCAAACAATGTTGCAGTTGTCTTATCATGCAGCCGAGATATACGCCGCCGTCGAAAAGCGGTTCCCCTCCCCGACGGAAAGGTCGTCTGCGACAACGACCTTTATTTGGAATACAACTCGACGATGAGGGTTTCTTCGATCGGCAGATCGATGTCCTCGCGGTTGGCGAGAGAAACGACCTTCGCGGACTGATTGGCACGGTCCAGATCCAGCCACTGCGGAACGGGACGTGCGCTGTTCGCTTCGATGATCGCTTTCATTTTCTCCAGCTGGCGGCTGCTTTCCTTCATTGCAACGACCTGTCCCGGCTTCACGAGATAGGACGGCACATTGACCTTGCGGCCGTCAACGGTGAAGTGGCCCTGGGTCACGAGCTGACGCGCTTCCGCACGGGAAGCGGCAAAGCCCAGACGATAGACCACATTGTCAAGACGGGACTCCAGCAAACGGAGCAGGTTTTCGCCCGTCACACCGGTCATCTTGGTCGCCAGCTCGAAATAGTGACGGAACTGGCCTTCCAGAACGCCGTAATACCGCTTTGCAAACTGCTTGGTGCGCAGCTGCTTGCCGTATTCGGACGCCTTCTTATTACGCGCCTGACCGTGCTGGCCGGGAGCATATGCGCGGCGCTCGATCGCGCACTTACCGCTGTAGCATCTTTCGCCCTTCAAAAAGAGCTTCTGTCCTTCACGGCGGCAAAGTCTGCACACCGCACCGGTATATCTTGCCATTTTGGTTGCACCTCCTGATTTGAATTAAACGCGTCTTCTCTTGGGAGGACGGCATCCGTTATGCGGAATGGGGGTCACGTCTTTGATCATCGTGACTTCCAGACCGGCAGCCTGCAGAGCGCGGATCGCAGCTTCACGACCGGCGCCGGGGCCCTTCACAAAAACCTCGACCATCTTCAGGCCGTGCTCCATAGCCGCCTTGGCAGCGGTCTCGGCAGCGGTCTGCGCAGCAAACGGGGTGGATTTGCGGGAACCGCGGAATCCAAGCTCGCCGGCGCTCGCCCACGAAAGGGCGTTGCCCTGTGCATCGGTGATGGTCACGATGGTGTTATTGAACGTGGACTGGATATGCGCGGCGCCACGCTCAATGTTCTTACGTTCCTTGCGGCGGCGGGTGGTCGCACCCTTGCGCGCAGTTGTTTTGGCAGCAGCCATTACTATCCCTCCTGCTTACTTCTTCTTGTTGGCAATGGTCTTCTTCGGACCCTTGCGTGTACGGGCATTGGTCTTGGAGCGCTGGCCGCGCACCGGCAGACCCTTACGGTGGCGGATGCCACGGTAGCAGCCGATCTCGATGAGCGTCTTGATGTCGAACGCCACGTCACGGCGCAGGTCGCCCTCCACGGTGTAATGGTGGTCAATGTGCTCACGCAGCTTGGAAACGTCGTCCTCCGTCAGATCCCGCACACGGGTGTCCGGGTTCACGCCGGTCGCTGCCAGAATGTCGCAAGCAGACTTACGGCCGATGCCGTAAATGTAGGTGAGGCCGATTTCGATGCGTTTGTCTCTGGGTAAATCCACACCAGCAATACGCGCCATAATTACATTCCTTCCTTTCGGTTGTGTAGTGCACGGGGACGCCGCCCCGCGCCGTTCAAACAGCTCTTAGCCTTGACGCTGCTTGTGCTTCGGGTTTTCGCAGATCACCATCACGCGACCTTTGCGCTTGACGATCTTGCACTTCTCGCAAATTTTCTTGACAGAAGGTCTGACTTTCATGAGAATACCTCCTTCGCATGTTCATGCTCGTTTCTGTTTTTGCGTACAGCCGCAGTGTTTTGCAGCCTTACTTTGTACGCCAGGTGATACGACCCTTGGAAAGGTCATACGGTGACATTTCCACCGTCACCTTGTCTCCCGGCAGAATGCGGATGTAGTTCATCCGCAGCTTACCGGAAATGTGTGCCAGAATTTTGTGCCCGTTTGCCAGCTCTACCTGAAACGTTGCGTTGGGCAACGCTTCTACAACGGTACCTTCCAGCTCAATAACATCCGACTTGGACATAAAGAACCCTCCTGCAATGTGCGGTTTGACGGTTAAGGTCTGGTCAGAATGACCGGACCGTCGGGTGTAATGGCGATCGTGTTCTCAAAGTGTGCGGACAGGCGTCCGTCCTTTGTCACCGTTGTCCAGCCGTCACCGAGGATCTTGACCTCGTGTGTACCGGCGTTGACCATCGGCTCGATCGCTATAGTCATACCGGGCAGCAGCCGCGGACCGCGTCCGGGCGTACCGTAGTTGGGAACGCTGGGATCCTCGTGCAGGTTCGTGCCTACTCCGTGGCCGACAAACTGCCGTACAACCGAGTAACCACGCACCTCGACATACCGCTGAACAGCTGCGCCGATGTCGCCGACACGATTGCCTGCAACAGCAGCGCGGATGCCCTCATACATGCCTTCCTCCGTTGCCGCCATCAGCGCACGCGCCTCTTCGGACACGTCGCCTGCGGCAAAGGTCGCGGCGTTGTCGCCGTGATAGCCGTTGATGTGGGCGCCGACATCAATGCTGACGATGTCGCCCGCTTTGATGACGCGTTTTCCGGGTATGCCGTGGATGACCGTTTCATTGACGGAGATACAAGCGCTTGCAGGGAAGCCGCCGTAGTTCAGAAAGGAAGGGGTTGCCCCCTGGCTCTCGATATACTTACGGATCACACGGTCGATCTCCGCGGTGGTGACACCCGGTTCGACCGCCTTGCCGCCGATCTGCAATGCCCGTGCCGAGATGATACACGCCTCTTGCATCAGCTTGAGGTCTCGGCTGCTTTTGATCGTTATCATAGTTACGCCTCAATGGCGGCAAGCGTCAGACGCGTGGTGTCCGCCAGCTCTTCCTGGCCTTCCACAATCTTGAGCTTTCCGCACGCCGCATAGTAATCCTTGAGCGGCTCGGTCTGTTCATGATAAACCTTCAAACGCGCTTCTACCGTCTCCGGCAGATCATCCTTGCGCTGAACGAGGGTGTTGCCGCAATGGTCGCACACGCCGTCCTTCGTCGGCTTTTTGTAGTCGACATGATAGGTGGCGCCGCAATCCAGGCAAACACGGCGACCCGATACACGCTGGGCGATCTTCTCGTCGGCGACCTCAATGTCGATCACGCGGTCGATCTCGATACCCATACGGTCAAGTGCCTCGGCTTGGGGAATGGTGCGGGGGAAGCCGTCGAGAATAAATCCGTTTTTGCAGTCGTCCTGTGCCAGACGGTCTTTGATGATACCGATGACCACCTCGTCCGGAACCAGCTTGCCCGCTTCGATATATTCCTTGGCTGCCTTGCCCATTTCCGTGCCGCTCTTCAGCGCTTCACGGATAATATTACCCGTGGAAATGGTGGGGATCATGAGCTTTTCGCTGATGATCTCCGCTTGTGTACCTTTTCCGGCGCCCGGGGCGCCGAGAAGAATCAGCTTCATAAATTGTCCTCCTTTTCGTCAGTCCGTACCGAATAGCCGCCCCGCGCCTTCGGCGCACCGAAGGCGCGGCGGGCTATGTAGTTTCTTCCTCACTTTTTGAGGATCACTCTAAGAAGCCTTTGTAGTGCCGCATCATCATCTGGCTCTCGATCTGCTGCGTCGTTTCAAGCGCAACACCGACAACGATCATGATAGACGTGCCGCCGAGGGACAGACCGTAGATGCCGCTGAATTTGCCAAACAGACTCGGGAACAGCGCAATCAGACCCAGGAACAGCGCACCGATGAAGGTGACCTTATTGAGCACCTTTTTGATAAAATCGGCGGTGGGCTTGCCCGGACGGTAGCCCGGGATAGCGCCGGAGTTCTTGCGCAGATTGTTCGCCATCTCCATCGGATCATACTGGATCGTGACATAGAAGAACGCGAAACCGATGATCATCAGGAAATACAGGACGATATAGACCCAGCTGGTCTGTTTGAAAGCATTGAAAAACCAGTTGTTGGTTTTTTCCTCACTCAGGAACGTCGCAATGATGGACGGCAGCGAAACGATCGAGGACGCCAGAATGATCGGCATAACACCGGACATGTTGACCTTGATCGGGATGAAGGTGTTCTGTCCGCCGTACATCTTGCGGCCGACGACCTTCTTCGCATACTGTACCGGGATGCGGCGCTCCGCATCGCTCATGAAAACGATGAAGCCGATCATGGCAAGGAACAGCACCAAGATAAGCGGCACCAGCACAATGTACTTGACCGCAGCGCTGCCCGCCGTTTTCAGCTGTGCAATACCGGCGTCATAGAAATACGTCCACAGCGTCCGACCCGCAACAGGAATGCGGGAGAGAATACCGGCGAACAGCAAAATCGAAATGCCGTTGCCGATGCCGCGATTGTCGATCTGCTCGCCCAGCCACATCACCAGCGTGGAGCCGGCGGTGAAGCAGAGGATAATGACAATGGCGGAGAACCACGCGGCGGCGGTGCTGCTCGTGGCGGCAGCCGTCAGCGCGCCGTACTTATTTCTCACCATGAAGTAATACGCAACGCCGAGCAGAAGACCCAAAGCAACCGTCACATACCGTGTCAGCTTGCCGAGCTTCTTGCGGCCGTCCTCGCCTTCCTTTGCCCAGCGCTCCAGCACCGGGATCGCCACCGTCAACAGCTGAATGATGATGGAGCTGTTGATATACGGCGTGATGGAAAGCGCAAACAGGCTGGCGTCGGAAAATCCGCCGCCGGACATCAGCGTCAGAATACCCATAAAGTCGCTGCTGCTTTTGGACGCTTCCGCAACGACGGAAGCATCAACGAAGGGAACCGAGATGGCGGAACCGATCCGGAAAATCAGCACGATGAAAAGCGTATAGAGGATCTTTTTGCGGAGATCCACGATTTTCCATGCATTTCTCAGGGTCTGGAACATCTCAAATCACCTCTGCCTTTCCGCCTGCCTTTTCGATCTTTTCCTTGGCAGACGCAGAAATTGCGGTGACCTTCACCGTCAGTTTCTTATCGACAGTACCGTTGCCCAAAATCTTGACACCGTTTTCGATGTTCTTGACAATGCCCGCAGCCTTGAGCGCGGCTGCGTCAACGACAGCGCCGTCCTCAAACGCCTTCAGAGCACCGACGTTGATAACAGTCGCCTTTGCCGCAAAGATGTTGTTGAAACCTCTTTTCGGAATACGGCGCTGCAGCGGCATCTGGCCGCCTTCAAAGCCCGGACGCATACCGTGACCGGAACGCGCCTTCTGACCTTTGTGACCTTTGCCCGCAGTCTTACCCTGACCGGAGCCGTGACCGCGGCCGATACGTTTGGCATCCCGCACAGAACCGGGAGCCGGAGAAAGCTCATTCAGCTTCATTTATTCGCACCTCCTTGCTCGAATTACGCGTTAGTTACCTCGACGAGGTGGATGATCTTTGCCACCTTACCCTTTGTGGCTTCGTTATCGGGCTGCACGGAGCAGTCGCCGATCTTACGGAGTCCCAGAGAATGAACAGTAGCGATCTGATCCTGCTTTGCGCCGATCAGGCTCTTGACGAGCTTGACCTGCAGGGTGGCGGTTTTCGCTTTTTTCGGCATTTTCTGTTCCTCCTATCAGCCCAGGATTTCTTTGGCGGACTTGCCGCGGATCGCAGCCGCTTCTTCAGCGGTGCGCAGCTGGGAAAGTCCGACCATCGTCGCGTTCACGACATTGCACGGGTTATTGGAACGCAGCGCCTTTGTACGGATGTCCTTGATACCGGCAGCCTCAACGACTGCACGGACCGCGCCGCCGGCGATAACGCCGGTACCGGGAGCGGCGGGCTTCATCAGCACTTCACCGGCGCCGAACTTGCCGATCACCTCATGCGGAATGGTGGAGCCCTTCAGGGAAATCGTGATCATGTGTTTCTTTGCATCCTCAAGACCCTTGCGGATAGCATCCGGAACTTCGTTGGACTTGCCCGTGCCGAAGCCGACGCGGCCCTTGCCGTCGCCGACGACCACCAGTGCGGAGAACTTCATGATTCTGCCGCCCTTAACGGTCTTGCTGACGCGGTTGATCGCCACAACGTTTTCGATATACTCATCCTGCTGTGCCTTGTTTCTGTCTTCAAATCTGGCCAAAGTACTTCCTCCTTTTCCTTAGAACTTGAGGCCGCCCTCACGGGCGCCTTCGGCCAATTCCTGCACACGGCCGTG
>URNF01000033.1 GCA_900549155.1 uncultured Oscillospiraceae bacterium
GTGGACGATGCAGTTGGTCACCGCCTCGGAAACGGCGGTGCGCAGATCGGCAAGCTCGTCCACCGCCGGGTCAAGCTGACTGACAAAAGCCGCCGCAGCCGCACGGGCAAAGCCCTCGTTTGCGGAACGGGCGGGGAAGGTGATGCGGGTTTCATTGATCGGTTTCATGATTTTCTGTCCTTTCCTGCTGTAAGATCTGCAATTTTTCCAATCCTGCCATTTTCATGACCAGCAGCTGTCGCTCGGATGCGCAGCGCACCGAAAGTGTCCCGCCGCGCCCCTTCATCATGCGATAGCGTCCGAGGATCAGCCCGATGCCCGAGCTGTCCATGAAGGAAATGCCGGAAAAATCCAAAATGAGCGTTTTCGCGCCCGTCTGCAGCACTGCCGTGTCGATCTCCTCGCGCAGTCCGCCTGCGGCGTGATGATCGATCTCGCCGCGCAGCAGGGCGGTGAGGGTGTCGCCCACCCGCTCCGTTTTTACCTCTACCATCCAAAACATCCTTTCTGTGGCAAAAAGAAAAGGCCCTATCCATAAGGATAAGACCTTTTCGGTGAAAATATACGGGAAAGCTGTCGTCGAAACAGAAAAAATTCTGTCGCTCAGGTGAGGAGACACACGGCGTGTGCCGCGATGCCCTCGCCACTGCCGGTAAAGCCGAGCCCCTCCTCGGTCGTCGCCTTGACGCTGCACTGCCCGACGGCAATGCCCATGGCGGCAGCAAGCTTTTCCCGCATCTGCGGGATAAAGGGAGACAGCTTCGGCTTTTGCGCCAGCACGGTGGCATCCACATTGCCGATGGCAAAGCCCGCCGCGCGCACCGTTTTTGCCACTTCGGCGAGCAGCCCCAAGCTGTCCGCACCCGCAAACGCAGGATCGGTGTCGGGAAACAGCTTGCCGATGTCGCCGAGCGCCGCCGCGCCCAAAAGGGCGTCGGCGATCGCGTGCGCCAGCACGTCGGCGTCGGAATGTCCGAGCAGCCCCTTTTCAAACGGGATGTCCACGCCGCCGAGAATGAGTCGCCGCCCCTCGGTCAGACGGTGTACGTCATAGCCGTGTCCGATACGCATGGTATACCTCAGCGGGCAAACAGAGCGGAGAACGCTCTGTGCGCCATGTGCACATCGATCTTGGAAACGATCTCAAACGGCGCGTGCATGGACAGCACCGGCACACCGAGATCGACCGTGTCCACATTCAGGTTGGCGATATACATGGCGACCGTGCCGCCGCCGCCTGCGTCCACCTTGCCCATTTCGCCGATCTGCCACAGGACGTTTTTCTCGTCCAGCACGCGGCGGATCTCCGCCATCAGCTCGGCGGAAGCGTCGTTGGTGTCATATTTGCCGCGCGAGCCGGTGTATTTCGTGATGCACACACCGTAGTTCAGCTGGCAGCTGTTGGATTTCACCATGACCTCGGGATAGATCGGGTCGAAAGCGGCGTTGACGTCTGCGGACAGGCAGACGGACTTTGACAGCACATGGCGACCGGCGACACCGGTTGCCGCCGCGAGATCCTCGATGAAATAGGGCAGGAAAGAGGACTGCATGCCGGTCGCGCCGACCGAGCCGATCTCCTCTTTGTCCGCGAGGACGGTCACCGCCGTATAGGCGGGATGCGGATTTTCAAACAGCGCCGTCAGCGCGGGATAGGCGCAAACGCGGTCGTCGTGACCGTAGGCGCCGATCATGCTGCGGTCAAGACCGATGTCGCGTGCCTTGAATGCGGGCACGATCTCCAGCTCGGCGGAAAGGAAGTCCGCTTCCGTGATGCCGTATTTTTCATGCAGCAGCGAGAGGATGTTCAGCTTCACGGCGTTGTCCTCTTCGCCGGCGAGTGCGCGCGAGCCGATGAGCAGATTGAGATCCTCACCCTTCACGACCTCGGTCGCCTTGCGCTCCATCTGCTCCTTGCCGAGATGCGGCAAAAGGTCGGTGACGCAGAAAACGGGATCGTTGTCGTCCTCGCCGATGCGGACGTTGACCGCCGTGCCGTCCTTTTTCACCACGACGCCGTGCAGGGAAAGCGGCGTTGCCGTCCACTGATATTTCTTGATGCCGCCGTAGTAGTGCGTGTCAAGATAGGCAAGCTCGCTGTCCTCATACAGCGGGTTGGGCTTTAAGTCCAGACGCGGGGAGTCGATGTGCGCCGCCGCGATGGACACGCCGTCGGTGAGCGGCTTTTCGCCGATGGTGGCAAGAATGAGGGACTTGCCGCGGTTGTTGACATAGACCTTGTCGCCCGCCTTGAGCTTTGCCGACGGCTCAAACGGCACAAAACCGTTTTTCTCCGCCATGCGCACCGCGGCGCACACCGCTTCGCGCTCGGTTTTGGCGTCGTTTAAGAACTGCACGTATGCCTTGCAGTAGTCGTCCGCAGCCTTGACGGCGGCGGCGTCCAGCGTCTTTGCACCGTTCTTGGTGGTAAAGCACAGATCCTTTGCGTTCTTTGTGTTTTCCATGATGTTTCGCTCCTTACCGTATATGATATAGTTTTTGGTAAACCGATTGGGCTTTTTCGATCCGACGGACATAGGTTTCTGTTTCGGCATAGGGGATCTTCTTCAGATGCACGCCGTCGTCGGAATAGCGGCTGTCGGAGAGCCAGCGGCGCACATTGCCCTGCCCCGCGTTATAGGCGGCAAGCACGGCATCCTCGTCCTCAAACTGCTCATACAGCAGCCGCAGTGTATAAGTGCCGAAGCGGATGTTGGTCTCGGGGTCGGTGAGCGCTTTTGCATCCTGCTTTTCCTTGATCCCTGCGCGCCGCTGCGCCCAGTCGAAGGTGTCGGGGGTGAGCTGCATCAGTCCGACGGCGCCCGCATGGGAGACCGCCTCGGGCTTATAGTGGCTCTCGACGCAGATGACCGCGCAGATGAGCGACGGGGTGATGTCATATTCCGCGCTGTATTTTTCGATAAGCTCTGTATAGGCGAGCGGGTATTCCGTGCGCATATAGCGGCGATAGCCGTTAAACAGCAGCGCGCCGACGCCGCAGAGAATGAGCAGCACGATCGCCGTCAGCCGCAGCACATGGCGGGTGCGTTTTTGCTTCATGTGTGCCACCTGCCGATCTGCTCAAAAAGGGCGGCGGCAAGTGCTGCGGGCGTTTTGTCGCCGTTATTATACAGTAGTATGTCCGCGCGGGCGGCATAAAATGCCGTGTCCGGCTGCGCCGCCATGCGCTTTTTGGCTTCTTCTTCGGAAATGGCGTCCCGCGCCGTGATGCGGGCAAGGCGCACACTGTCGTCGGCGACGATCGCCGCCGTGTGATCGCAAAGGGCGTCAAGCCCCGTTTCAAACAGCAGCGGCGCATCGAGAATGACGGCGTCGCCCTTTGCCCTTTCCAGCGCCGCGCGGATGCGGGCGAGGATCGCGGGATGGGTGAGAGCGTTGAGCCTTGCCGTGTTTTCCTTTGACGAAAAGGCGACGGCGGCAAGCGCCTTGCGGTCAAGGCTGCCGTCGGGCAAAAGAATGTCCTCGCCGAAAGCGTCCGCAAGCGCAGGCAAAACGGGCGAGCCTTTTGCGGTCACGGTGCGGGCGATCGCGTCGGCGTCCACAAGCGGGATGCCGCGTTGCGAAAGCAGCAGCGCGACAGTGGATTTCCCGGCACCTGTCGGCCCTGTCAGCCCCAGCTTAACCAAGGTCGATCACCTCGAATCCCGCAGCGCGCAGCAGGCGGTTATACACCGCCAGTCCCACGCCGTCCGCATCGGGGCAGGCGGCATAGACAAGTTCTGCCCCGCGATCGTCGAGCTTGCGCAGCGCGTCGAACACCTCCCGCGCCTGTGCGGCGTGGTCGTCGCGCGCACCATAGGTGAGATACGGCACAGAAAGTGCCTGCTCCTCGCCGTCAAAGCATAAAGCGGTCGGTTTTTCCGCCGCATGGCTGTTCACAAACGCCGCAAAGGCGGCGGGGCTGCCTTTCACTAAGATCACATGCGCGCGCGGCGCATAGTGCTTATATTTCATGCCGGGCGAAGCGGCGACCGCACCGTCCTTCAGAGCAGCGGTGACCGCCGGATGAATTTCCAATTCGCCGCAGACTTCGCGCAGCATGGCGGGCGTGATGCCGCCGGGACGCAAAAGGCGCGGCGTGCCGTGCGCCAGGTCGAGAACCGTGGACTCCACCCCCACCGCACAGTCCCCGCCGTCCAAAACGGCGGCAATGCGTCCGTCCATGTCTTCCATGGTGCGGGCAGCGTTGGTGGGGCTTGGGCTGCCCGAGCGGTTCGCCGACGGTGCGGCGAGCGGACAGCCTGCGGCGGCGATGACCGCCCTTGCCACAGGGTGGGCGGGAAAGCGCACTGCGACGGTGGAAAGTCCCGCCGTCACCTCGTGCGGCACACAGGGTGCTGCGGGCAGGATCATCGTGAGCGGTCCCGGCCAAAATGCCGCCGCCAGCTTTTTTGCGATCGGCGGAATGGCAGTGACAAGCGGCGCCCAGTCGTCAAGTGCCGCAATGTGCACGATGAGCGGGTTGTCCGCAGGTCTGCCTTTGGCTTCGAAAATGCGGGCGACCGCCGCGCCGTTCGTGGCGTCCGCCGCCAGACCGTAGACCGTTTCGGTCGGAATGGCGACCAGCTCGCCCGCCGCCAGCAGTCTGCCTGCGGCGGCAATGCCGTCGGCATCGGCGGCAAGAAGTGTTGTTTGCATAGCTTATGTCTCCTTCTCCTGCGCTTGCAGCTTGGCGGCACGGTCGGCGGCGTGCAGGGCATCCACGATCTCGGAAAGATCGCCGTCGAGGATACTGTCAATGCGGTAGAGCGTCAGACCGATGCGGTGATCGGTCACCCGCCCCTGCGGGAAGTTATAGGTGCGGATGCGTTCGCTGCGGTCGCCTGTGCCGACCTGCGCCTTGCGGTCGGCGGCATAGGCGGCGTCCCTTGCGGTCTTTTCCTGCTCGAAAAGGCGGGCGCGCAGCACCCGCAGCGCCTTGTCCTTGTTTTTGAACTGGCTGCGCTCGTCCTGACATTCCACCACCATGCCCGTCGGCAGGTGGGTGATGCGGATGGCGGAGTCGGTTTTGTTGATGTGCTGTCCGCCCGCGCCGCTCGCGCGGTAGGTGTCGATCTTTAAGTCCTGCGGACGAATCTCCACCTCCACCTCGTCCATCTGCGGCAGCACCGCCACGGTGACGGTGGACGTGTGGATCCTGCCGCCCGTTTCGGTCTCCGGCACGCGCTGTACACGGTGGACGCCGCTTTCGAACTTGAAGCGGCTGTATGCCCCCTGTCCGCTGACGGAGAAGCAGACTTCCTTGTAGCCGCCGAGCTCAGTGGCGTTTTCGCTCATCTTCTCGGTCACAAAGCCGCATTTTTCCGCGAACATGTCATACATGCGGAAAAGCGACGCGGCAAACAGCGCCGACTCCTCGCCGCCCGCGCCCGCGCGGATCTCGACGATGATGTCCTTGTCGTCCAGCGGGTCGCGCGGCAGCATGAGCTCCTTTATGGTCTGCGTCAGGTGCGCCATGTCGGCTTTTGCCGCTTCCAGCTCCTCGGCGGCAAGCGCGGCAAGCTCCGCGTCGCCGAGCATCGCGGTCGCGTCCGCCGCCCGCTTTTCTGCGGCGTGCAGGGCGGCAGCGGCGTCGGCAATGGGTTTTATCTCGTTTGCGTCTTTGAGTGTTTTTTGATACAGTGCGGGGTCCGCCAAAACGGCAGGATCGCACAGACGCTGCGTCAGCTCCTCAAAGCGGTTTTGCAGCGTCAAAAGATTTTCGGTCATCGGAAAGCTCCTCTCTGTTTTTTCAAAAAAACAGAAGGGCGCTAGCGGTGCACCGTTTTGATGCGCTTTTCGATTTTGAGGCGCGGGGCGAGGAATTCCCGCCCGCAGCCGACGCAGCGCAGGCGGAAATCCATGCCGATGCGCAGCACCTCAAAGGTGTGACTGCCGCAGGGGTGCGGCTTGCGCATCTCCAAACGGTCGCCCACTTGTATATCCACGGCGGTATCCCCCTCTCTGTCATTTTATAATACAGTAGTATAGCATTTTTGTGCGCACTCTGCAAGCCTTTGCAAAAAAAGGTTGAAAGCAAGCGCCGGATGCGGTAAAATTTAGTCAACAGCTTGTCAAGGGGGCTTTGCCATGAAACGGATACTGTGTGCGGTGCTTGCCTGCTTTCTGCTGCTTGCGGCGGGGTGCGGCGGCGTTGCCATACCCGAGGAGATCAACAAGGAAACGCTGAAGGTCGGCGTTCTGTGCCTTGCGCCGCGCAGGCAGGGAAATGACGCCGTCGCCTTCGGCGAACAGGCGATCGCCGCCTGCAAGGGCGCGGGACTGAGCATGAGCCAGCTCATCATCAAAACGGACATCCCCGCCGCCAACGGTGCGTTTGCCGAGGAAGCGATCCGCGACTGCCTAAAGCGCGGCTGCGCCCTCATCATCGGCACGGCAGAGGGCTATGCCGAGACGATGAAAAAGCTGGCGGCGGAATATCCCGCAGCGACATTTTTGCAGGTGGGAGAAGCGGACGCGACGCTTTCAAACTATCACACGTTCCGCGTGCGCACCTATCAGGGGGCATACCTGTGCGGTGTTGCCGCCGCGGTGAACAGCAAAAAGGACGTTTTGGGCGTTGTCGCGGCGGGAACGGAGACAGCAGAGCGCAGGGCGCAGGTGAACGCTTTTGCGCTCGGCGCGCGCGCCGTCAACGCGAAAGCGACCGTTTCGGCGGTCTATACCGGTGTTGAACAAAGCGAAAAGGCAGAAGAGGAAGCCGTGCGCACGCTGGCAAAGGCAGGGTGCGACACGCTGCTGCAGCTGACATGGGATAACACGGTGGTGACGGCGGCAAAGGCACTGGACATGAAGGTGTGCAGTCTCTATACCCAGCCGACCGATGACGACGACACGCTGCTTTTCGGCGCGCTGCCCATGCTGCAGAATGTGTTTTCCGATCGGCTGAACAGCATGCTGTATAAGGAGCCTGCGACATATGAAAACGCGTTTCTCGGCTATGCCGACAAAGCGCTGCAATGCACGGAGAACGGCGCTGTAGGCGAACTCAATCTGCACGATCCGCTCACGGCGGTGCAAAAGCGGTTTCTGTCCGGCTTTGACGTGTTCTGCGGCAAGACCCTCACCGTTTCGGGCATGAGCTGTCAGGAGACCGCCGCCGATGTGACCGACAAGGATGGGCAAAAACGCATCACGGCAGGCACGCCCCTGGACGATGCCGCCGTGAAAAGCATGGACTACTATATTTCCGGCGTGGAAGTGCTGACGGTGCAATAGCACTTTTCACAGAATATACTCGCCGTTTTTTTCCAAAACACCGCCTGTCCTGCAGATGCTTGACGGGCGGTGTTGATTTTTTACGCAGAAACATATGTTTTGTGTAGATTTTACGAACTTTCCCGCAACGCATTGCCTTTTTCGAAAAAAAGTGTATAATGATAGGAAAAGGTTACAAAGTTGTAACCTTTTCGACCGGCTGATTTGCACGGAAAGGAGGCTCCCGTATGGCGAAAAGACACAAGGGCGAAAAGCGCCCGCCGAGCGGACTTTATGGTTTTTATTATGCCTTCGGCATGTATGTGCTGCTGCGGCTTTCCCGCTTCTTCCGCTATTTGCGGCGGGAGCTGCGCCCGATGTATATTTGGCTGCGCAGCGGCTTCAAGCGGACGGTCGGCGCGTGGTTTTGCGCGATCGGCAGGAAGTTTGCCGTGCTGTTTTCCGCGCTTGGCAGTGTTTTTGTCGGGCGGACGGTGCGCTTTCGGCGGCATCCGTTTGCGGCGATCGGCGAGATCTTTTCCCGCTTTGCGCACGTTGTGCGCAGCAATCCGCGCGCTTTCGGGCGCGTTGCCGCTGTCGGGGCACCGCTTTTGGCGGTGGCGGTGCTGGCGGTCACGCTGTCCTATTGGACCTCTGCCACGTTCGGCATAGAGGTGGTGTATGAGGGCACGGATCTCGGCTGCATTTCCGACGAGACGACCTATCACCAGGCGGCGGAGCTTGCGCGTTCCCGCGTGTATGACGAAAACGGGACATTCACCATCAGCGACACGCCGACCATGTCGGTGACGCTGGTGCACGCTGCACCGATGCTGGACAGCGGCGAGCTGTGTGACGAGATCCTGCGCACCAAGGGCGATGCGATCGCCGAGGCGACGGGGCTGTATGTGGACGGCAATTTTGTTGGGTCGATGGAGTCGTCGGCGGAGCTGGCGACGGTTCTTGAAAATATCAAAAAGACCTATTGTGCCGGCGGCGACAAGGAACGCGCGGAGTTCATCCAAAAGGTCGATCAGGTGGACGGGCTTTTCCTGTCCGAGTCGGTCGTGAGCGCCGAGGAGATGCAGAAAAAGCTGACGGCGCAGGCGGTCGTGAAAAAGGAATACACCGTGCAGTCCGGCGACACGCTGGGCGGCATTGCGCGAAAGCTGGATATGACGCTGTCCGATCTGCGCGCCATGAACCCGTCTTTGAAGGGTGACATGATCTATGACGGGCAGAGCTTGACAGTGCAGCGCCCGCAGCCCTTCCTGCGCGTCAAGGTGGTGCGCACCATCCAGTATACCGAGGAAATTCCGTTCTCCACCGAAAAGGTGAAAAACGACAAAAAGCCCGTCACCTATGAAAAGGTCAAAACGGCGGGCGTCAAGGGCAGTCAGACGGTGACGGCAGAGGTCACCTATGTGGACGGTGTGGAGCAGAGCCGCAACATTCTGTCCATCGACGTGACCAAGAATGCGGTCAACAAGGTCGTTGAGGTCGGCACACAGAAGGTGACGGTCGGAAAGACGGAGATCATCGTCGGCGACGGCATTTCGACGGGCAGTCTTCTGTGGCCGGTGCCCATTTGCCGCAACATGTCCCGCGGCTATGGCAGGGGACACTATGGACTGGACATCTGCAACGGTCCTGTCACGGTGCGCGGCAAGACGTTTTTGGCGGCGGACGGCGGCACGGTCGTTTCCGCGTCAACGGGTTGGAACGGCGGCTACGGCAACATGATCCGCATTCGCCACAGCAACGGTCTGGAAACGGTGTATGCGCACTGTCAGTCACTGCGCGTTGTGACCGGTCAGAAGGTCTCGCGCGGTCAGGTCATCGGCATCATCGGCAGCTCCGGCAGAAGCAGCGGCCCGCACCTGCACTTTGAGGTGTGGAAAAACGGCAAGCGCGTCAACCCGCTGAATTATGTAAGTCGGTAAGATATAGGTAAACCCCCGCCTTTTCGGATGAAAAGGCGGGGGTTTATTGTACCACCACAAAGGAGTCGTTTTCGACGGGGACGGCGTCATATGCCTTGCGCGGCGGGGGCGGCAGGATGCCGCCCGTTTCCCGCAGGCTTGTGGGTGCGCTGCCGGTGACGGCGCGGAAAACGCGGTTGAAGCTGCGCACCGTGTTGAAGCCGCAGGAAAGGGCGATGTCGATGACGGGCAGCTCCGTTTTTTGCAGCAGGCGGATCGCCTCTTCCACCCGCAGCGTGTGCACATACTGCAAAAACGGCATGCCGGCAAGGCGGCTGAAAAGCCGTGAAAAGTGCGCGGGGGAAAAGTGAAAGGCGGCGGCTGCCGTTTGCAGGGTGAGCGGCTCGCGGAAATGCGTTTCCGCAAAGACGAGCATCTCCTGCATCTGTGCCTGCCGCTTTGCCGTGTCGGCGGGTGCTGTGTCGGGAAAGGCACGCGCAAGCGAGAAAAGGCAGGTGCAAAGCGCGCCCTTGAGAATTTCGCGGTAGTGGACTTCCTTTTGCGCAAGCTCCCTTTTGGCTGTCGCGAACATCTGCTGCACCGCCTTGGAAAGTCCTGCTGCTTCCAGCGCTTTGCGCGGGATATAGGTCGCGCACGCCGCCTGTCCGCTGTCGGCGGAAACAAGGTGCGGATCGAACATCAGAAATGAAAGGCGGTTGTGCCCCGCAAAACCGACGCACGCGTGGATGCAGCCGCCCGCACACACGATGAGATCGCCCGCAGCGGCAGCATAGGTGCGATCGCCGACAAGAATTGTCGCATTGCCCTCCGCCACGAGGATCCATTCCGTCTCGGTGTGCCAATGCGGCAAAAACCGCATATCGCGGTAATCTTTCTGCCACATTTTGAAGTTGCCGTCATAGCGGCGCTGTTCGTGATAGATCTTCATGGCGTTCCTCACATTGCAAAAAACTGTCCATAGGAGCGCACAAATTGCCGCGCACCCCGCTTTTCTCCAGTATACAATGAAAGGGAGAAAAAGACAAGAGGGAGTGGGGCATATGAAAAAACCGCGCATTTTGGTGATGGGCAGTCTGGTGATGGATCTCATCAGCCGCAGCGGCCGTTTGCCGCAGGCGGGTGAAACGGTGCTCGGCGAGGCGTTTTCCGCCGCGTCGGGCGGCAAGGGCGCCAATCAGGCGATGCAGGCGGCGCTGCTCGGCGCAGAGGTCGCCATGATGGGAAAGGTGGGCACGGACAGCTTCGGGAGACAAATGTGTGCTTCCCTCGCGGCGGCGGGCGTGAACGTCGACCATATCGCGACGGTGGCGGGGCCATCCGGCGTCGGCAATGTCCAGCTTTCCGAAAACGGCAACCGCATCACGGTGCTGTCCGGCGCGAATATGGGCTTTACGGCAGAGGACACGGCAAGGCTGCGGGACATGATCGGCGGCTTTGATATGCTGCTGTTGCAGCTGGAAATTCCGCTTGAGAGCAACCTGGCGGCGGCAGAGATCGCGCACGCGGCGGGTGTCCCCGTCATGCTCAATCCCGCGCCTGCAGCGGCGCTGCCGGATGCGCTTTTCCCGCTTCTGACCTGCATCACCCCGAATGAGCACGAGGCAAGTGCTCTGACCGGCATTGCCGTCACGGATGAAAAAACGGCAGAGAAAGCGGCAAGCTGCCTGCTCGAAAAGGGCGTGCAAAGGGTCGTGATCACGATGGGGGACAGAGGTGCTGCCTATTGTGATCGCACGGGCTTTCGGTTTGTCCCCGCCGCGCATTTCGGCACGGCGGTCGACCCCACGGCGGCGGGGGACAGCTTCATCGGCGCGTTTTGCACGCTGCTTTGCGCAGGTGCGGCGACAGAGGAAGCGCTCGCTGTCGCTGTCCATGCCGCCGCCGTCACCGTTTGCGGCACGGGCGCGCAGCCGAGCCTGCCGACAGCGGACACAGTGCTTGCCTTTTTGCAGCGGGACGGCGTGGCAAGCGCCGCCCTGTCGGCGCTTGCCGCCGCGCGGAAAACGCCCGCCTTGCAGCTTGCGGATTTCAATGCCTGCGTTTTGCGGGAAACGGAAAATCTGGTGAAAGGCATGGACACCGCCGCGCTTCAAAAAGCGGCGGACAGGATCCTTGCGGCAAAGCGCGCGGGCAACCGCCTGCACATCACCGGCATCGGCAAGCCCGCGCATATCGCGGGATACATCGCGTCGCTGTTTTCTTCCACCGGCACGCCGACCTATTTCCTGCACGGGACAGAGGCGGTGCACGGCTCGGCGGGGCAGCTGGAGCGCGGCGACATTGTCATCTGCATCTCCAACAGCGGGGAAACGGCGGAAATGAAAGCGACGGTGCAGGCGATCAAAAACAACGGCTGCACCGTGATCGGCGTGAGCGGGAATGCGTCCTCGTGGCTGGCGCGCGAAGCGGCGCTGCATTTGACGGCGCATGTCGACAACGAGGGCGGACCGCTCAACCGCGCGCCGCGCGCGTCCATTCTCGCCGAGGTTCTGCTTTTGCAGGCGCTGTCGGTGCTGCTGCAGGCAAAAAGCAGCATCACGCCGCAAAACTATGTCCGCCGCCACCCCGGCGGCGCCCTCGGCAAGCTGCGGGACAACGAAAAATGACAAAAATGACGCCCCAAGCGGGGCGTCATTTTTGTTATCAAAATTCCACGGTCATGCCGTCGTCTTGTTTTTTACAGGATGTCTTTCATGGTTTCCACATACCGATCCGCAACAGCGCGGATCTTTTCGCTGTCTTCGGCGTCGCTTTCGTCCGCCACGCCGACAACGGTCAAGCCGGCTTTTTTCGCTGCCGTGAGCGCCAGAAGATTGTCGTCTGCAAAAACGCACGCAGCGGGCGCTGCGCCGATTTTTTCGCAGACGCGGAGATAGATTGCCGTGTCCGTTTTCGGCAGGGAAAAATCCTCACACGACCACACGGTGTCGAAAAGCGCCCAAAGTCCCAGACGTTTCAGACACACGTCGGTGAGACTATGCGGGCTGGCGGTCAGCACATGCAGGCGCAAGCCGTCCTTTTTAAGCGTCTTCAGCGTTTCGGGAACGGTCGCTTTGGCGGGGATCCTCTCGCGATAGTCGGCGGAGATGAACGCCTGCATGCGGTCGAGAATTTCCGCGGCGTCCAGCTGCAGCCCCAGCACATCGCGCAGATAGTCGGCGATGGCGGCGTTGTCCATCGGCGCGACGATGCGGATGATGTCGGCGGGATAGGCAATGTGATTTTCGTCCAAAAGGTGATAGATGCGATCCGCCCACACGGGCATGGAGTCGATGAGCGTGCCGTCCAGATCGAAAATGTAATCGGTTTTTTTCATGGGTCTGCCTCTTTGTAAAAATATATTCCCATTCTAGCAAACGGACGAAATTTGTCAAGCAAAAACAGCCGAAAGGGGTTGCATTTTTATCCCTGTCTGATATAGAATAGTAGAACCGGGAGGAAAGAATTTCTATGTGGAAAAAACTTTTGAAATGTGTGCGGGAATATAAGCGCGCCACCGTCCTCACCCTCATATTCATTGTGGGCGAAGCGGTGGTGGAGACGCTCATTCCCTTTATCACGGCGCGCCTTGTCAATCAGATCAAGGCGGGCATGGAGATGCGGCAGCTGCTGATGACGGGGTTGCTGCTGGTCGGCATGGCGGTTTTGTCGCTGTGCTGCGGCGGCGCGGCGGGACTGACCTGCGCCAAGGCGTCTGCGGGCTTTGCGAAGAACCTGCGGCACGACCTGTTTCACAGCATCGGGGGCTTTGCGTTTGAGAACATCGACCGCTTTTCCCCCGCATCGCTGGTCACCCGCATGACCACCGACGTCGGCAACGTGCAGCTTGCCTATATGATGATCATTCGCACCGCCGTGCGCTGCCCGCTGATGCTGATTTTTTCGGTGGTGATGGCGTACGTAATGGGCGGCGCGCTGGCGACGGCGTTTGTCGTGGTCATCCCCGTTCTGACGGTGGGGCTTATCCTCATCGGCAAAAGCGCTCTGCCCGCTTTTAACCGCGTGTTCAAGAAATATGACCGCCTCAATGAGTCGATCGAGGAAAACGTGCGCGGCATGCGGGTGGTGAAGGGCTTTGCCCGCGAGCCGTATGAAAAGAAAAAGTTCGGCACAGCCGCCGCAGACATCTGCAAGGACTTCACCCGCGCGGAGCGCATCGTGGCGCTGGATACGCCGCTCATGCAGATCTGCCTCTATTTCAACATGATCTTCGTCCTGATCGTCGGCTCGCGCATGGCGATCACGGGCGGCGGACAGACGGTGGACGTCGGACAGATCTCCGCCATGCTGACCTATGGCATTCAGATCCTCATGTCGCTCATGATGCTGGCGATGGTGTATGTCATTCTCACCATCTCCGCCGAGTCCATCCGCCGTATCGGCGAGGTGCTGTCCGAGAAGTCACTTTTGACCGATCCGGAAAACCCGATCATGACGGTGGAAAACGGCAGCGTGGATTTTGACAACGTTTCGTTCAAATACAGCGGCACGGCGAAAAAATATGCGCTTGCCGACATCGATCTGCACATTGCATCGGGCGAGACGGTCGGCATCATCGGCGGCACGGGCACGGGCAAAACGACGCTTTTGCAGCTTATTCCGCGCCTGTATGACGTGACAGAGGGCTGCGTGCGCGTCGGCGGTGTCGATGTGCGGCAATACGGACTGGAGCCGTTGCGCAGTGCGGTGGCGATGGTGCTGCAGAAAAACGAGCTTTTCTCCGGCACGGTGCGGGACAACCTGCGCTGGGGCAACCCCGACGCGACCGACGATGAGCTTATCGAGGCGTGCAAGCTGGCGCAGGCGCATGACTTTGTCATGGGCTTCCCCGACGGCTATGACACGAAGATCGAGCAGGGCGGCACCAACGTGTCCGGCGGACAGAAGCAGCGCCTTTGCATCGCGAGAGCGCTGCTCAAAAAGCCGAAGATCCTCATTCTCGACGACTCCACGAGTGCGGTGGACACCAAGACCGACGCGTGCATCCGCGCCGGGTTTAAGAGCTATATCCCCGAGACCACCAAGATCATTGTCGCACAGCGCATCTCCTCGGTGCAGGATGCGGACAAGATCGTGGTGATGGACGGCGGGCGCATCGTCGCTGCGGGCGACCATGAAACGCTTTTGCGGGAGTGCGCCATCTACCGTGAAATTTACGAACAGCAGACGAGCGGAGGTGAGTCGGATGCCGAAGAATAAGCCGCAAAAGGGCGGACTTTTGCGGGTGCTGCGGATGCTGTGCGGGTTCTATCCCGTGCTGGTGCCGGTGACGGCGTTCTGCATCCTGTTTTCTGCGGCGGCGTCCGCGATCCCTGCCGTGTTCATTCAGAAGGTGCTTGCCGTCATTGAAACGTGGCAGAAAACGGGCGACTGGGCGGCGGCAAGCGCGGATGTTTATCCGAAGATTTTTGTGCTGGCGGGGCTTTACACTCTGTCCATGCTTGCCATCACGGCGCAGACGCAGCTGATGGCGTATATGACGCAGGGCTTTCTGAACAAGACCCGTCAGAAGATGTTCGACGGGATGCAGAGCCTGCCCATCCGCTTTTTCGACACCCACAAGCACGGCGACATTATGAGCTATTATACCAACGACATCGACGCGCTGCGGGAGCTGGTTTCGCAGGCGCTGCCGTCGCTTTTACAGTCGGCAACGGTCGTTTTGTGTGTGCTCGGCATCATGCTGTACTACAGCGTTCCCATGACGCTGGTGCTGCTGTTGGGCGTGACGGCGATGCTGTTTGTGTCCAAAAAGATCGGCGGCGGCTCGGCGCGCTTTTTCATCCGCCAGCAGACGGCGATGGGCAAGGTCGAGGGCTTTGCGCAGGAAATGATGAACGGCCAAAAGGTCGTGAAGGTGTTTTGCCATGAGGACGCCGCCGAGCGGGATTTTGACGCCATCAACACGGCGCTGTATGACGACAGCCGCCGCGCGCACGCCTATGCCAACACGCTCGGTCCCATCATCATGAACATCGGCAACATTCTCTATGTCATCATCGCGGTGGCGGGCGGCGTGTTTTTGCTGTCCGGCATGCAGAACGTGAGCATTTCGGGGCTGCCGTTTTCTATCAGCATTCTGGTGCCGTTTCTCAACATGACCAAGCAGTTCACCGGCAATATCAATCAGTTTTCCCAGCAGATCAACGCCATCGTCATGGGCCTTGCGGGCGCTTCCCGCATCTTTTCGCTCATGGACGAGCCGCCCGAGACGGACGACGGCTATGTCACGCTGGTGAATGTGACCGCAAACGCCGACGGCACGCTGTGCGAAAGCGAAAAGCGCACGGGACACTGGGCGTGGCGGCATCCGCACGGCGACGGCAGCGTGACCTACACCCCGCTTGCGGGAGATGTGCGGCTGACGGATGTGGACTTTGCCTATGAAAAGGGCAAGGACGTGCTGCACGACGTGACGGTGTATGCCGAGCCGGGACAAAAGGTGGCGTTTGTCGGCGCGACGGGCGCGGGCAAAACGACCATCACCAACCTCATCAACCGTTTTTATGACATTGCCGACGGCAAGGTGCGGTATGACGGCATCAACATCAACAAGATAAAAAAAGCGGATCTTCGCCGCTCGCTCGGCATCGTGCTGCAGGACACCAACCTGTTCACGGGCACGGTGATGGACAATATCCGCTATGGGCGGCTGGACGCGACGGACGCGGAATGCATCAATGCGGCAAAGCTCGCGGGCGCGGACGATTTCATCGGACGGCTGCCGCAGGGCTATGAAACGCCGCTTGTCAACAACGGCGCGAACCTGTCGCAGGGACAGCGGCAGCTCATTGCCATTGCGCGCGCCGCTGTGGCGGATCCGCCCGTTATGATCCTCGACGAGGCGACGTCGTCCATCGACACCCGCACCGAGGCGATCGTGCAGCGCGGCATGGATAAGCTGATGGAGGGCAGAACGGTGTTCGTCATTGCCCACCGCCTGTCCACCGTGCGCAACGCCGATGTGATCATGGTGCTCGACCACGGCAGGATCATTGAGCGCGGCGACCACCGCGCGCTTATCGCACAAAAGGGTGTCTATTACCAACTGTATACCGGCGCATTTGAGCTGGAATAACCGGAATGAGGGAGAGAGTATGAAAGCATTTCATTTTTATGACGCACCGCTCAAGGTGTGCGGGCTGCCGTTTTATCACGGCGAAAAGGAACTGCGGCGTTTGCCGCAGGCGCTCATCGACACACTGGGACTGGACGCGCGCATCGGCACGCGCACACCCGCCGTGCGGGTGCGGTTTCGCACCGACGCGACACACTTCACGGTGCACATGACGCTTTCCACGCTCCAAAGGGACAGCGGCATGTCCCTGTTCGGCGCGCAGTCGGCGACCGTCATGCTCGGCGATTGGAAAAATGCCCGCTTCGGCGGGCTGGCGACGCCTGCCGATTATGAGACGAAAACCGCC
>URNF01000034.1 GCA_900549155.1 uncultured Oscillospiraceae bacterium
CCCGCCGGTGCATATGTCCTCGCCGTTTATGACGCACTATTATCTGGAAGCGCTTTTCTCCTGCGGAATGGAAGTGCGGGCGCTTGACGTCATGCGGGACTATTGGGGCGCTATCCTCGCGGCGGGCTTTGACTGCTGTCCGGAGTGTTTCGACGTGACGAACGACAGAGTGACACCCTATTCCAACCCCGTGCTCAACAGCGCGTGCCACGCCTGGAGCTGCACGCCCTCTTACTTCATACGAAAAGGAAAGGTATGACATGCACAACATTGTGAGAGAGCCGGACGATATACGGATCGTGTGCGAGGCGGACAACGCGGACTGCGCGGTTGAGACCGCGACAGCGGACGGAAAGCTGTATGTGTATGTGACGGCGACCGTTTCCCGCCCGCGCTTTATCTGCCTGCGCTGGAACCACCGTGTCACCGCGCCGACCCGCATCATGGGGGACAAATGGGAGCGCTCCTACGGCGATATGGAATGGCACGCCTTAAACGGCGAAATTTTCATGCCGTGGTATTTTCTCGCAAACAGCGGCGACACGACCGTGGGCTGCGGCGTCATGACGGGCGCCTGCAGCTTCGTGAGCTTTCAGTGCGACGCCTCGGGCTGTACCGCATGGTTCGATGTGCGCTGCGGCGGCGTGGGCGTCAGACTGGACGGACGGCGGCTGCTTGCGGGCGTCGTTGTCTGTCGGGAATACAGCGGCATGTCGGCATTTGCCGCCGCAAAACGGTTCTGCCGCGTGATGTGCGAACACCCCCGCTTGCCCGCCGCGCCTGTATACGGCAGCAATAACTGGTATTATGCCTACGGCAACAGCAGCCGCAGGGACGTCATGCGGGATGCGGAAATGACCGCTGCATTTGCTTTTGGGAATGAGAACCGCCCATTCACCGTGATAGACGACGGTTGGTCGGTCAACCCCTGTGCGGGGCCGTGGAGACCGAACGAAAAATTCGGCGACATGGCGGAGATCGCCGCCGCGTTCAAAAAAATCGGCGTCAGACCGGGCATCTGGCTTCGACCGCTTCGGGATATGGAGCTTGAAAAGCAGCATCCCGCGTGGTGTCTGTCGCGCGTCAATGACGACGATGCCAACAACGCGCCGTCTCTTTGTCTCGATCCGACCGTTCCCGCCGTGCAGGAGTATATCCGCACCACCGTGCGCCGCATGACCGCGTGGGGGTATGAGCTGATAAAGCACGATTACACCACCTATGACCTTTTCGGCGCGTTCGGGTATGCGCTCAACGGCAAGATCACCGTCAAGGACGGCTGGCACTTTCACGACGAAACAAAGACAAGCGCCGAGGTCGTCTCGGAGCTGTATGAGCTGATCAGAGAGGCGGCGGGCGATGCGGTGATCATTGCGTGCAATGCGGTGTCGCACCTGTCCGCCGGTGTTTTTGAGGTGTACAGAACGGGCGACGACACAAGCGGCAGGATCTGGAGCCGCACCCGCGCCTACGGCGTGAACACGCTTGCGTTCAGACTCTGTCAGAACGATGCGTTTTATAAGATCGATGCTGACTGTGTGGGGATATTGCCGGGGAAGATCGATTGGCGCCAAAATCGGCAGTGGCTTGATCTGCTTTCCGTGAGCGGCAGTCCGCTGTTTGTTTCCGTCAGCCCCGCTGCGGTGACAGACGAGATAAAAGCGGACATCTCCAAGGCATTTTCGCGCGCCGACAGGCAGACCGACCTTGCCGAGCCGCTTGACTGGCTGTATAACAATCAGCCGCAGGAATGGCTTGTAAACGGCGAAAAAAGGGCGTATGATTTTGTGGGAAATGCCTATCCGGACTTGCTCTCGGGCAAACAACAAGGCTATTAAGGAGTAAACGCTATGAAAAAAACAGTGAAGCTGGGCATCATCGGGCTGGGACAGCGCGGCGATGTGATGCTCGACAATCCCATCATTCCGATGTTGTCCGACGGGCTTGAGGTCGTCGCCGTGTGCGATCGGCTGGCAGATCGGACTGCGGCTGCGGCGGACAAGCTCGAAAAGGCGGGCGCGCCCCGTCCCTTCACCACCACCGACTACAGAGAGCTGCTGGCGCTGCCGCAGCTTGACGCGGTGTATGTCGCCGTCTCGTGGGAGGATCACGTCGAGGTCGCGGTGGCGGCGATGAGAGCGGGAAAATATGTGGGGCTGGAAGCCGGCGGCGCCTATTCACTTGACGACTGCTATAAGCTGCTGCGGGCATATAAGGAGACCGGCACAGAGCTGATGTTCATGGAAAACTGCTGCTACGGCAAGCGGGAGCTGATGCTGCTGCAAATGGTGCGGCAGGGCGTGCTCGGACGGGTGATGCATTGCAGCGGGGCATATTGTCACGATCTGCGCGAGGAGATCAGCGGCGGCAAGGAGATCCGCCACTACCGCCTGCGCAACTATCTCTATCGCAACGGCGAGAACTATCCCACCCACGAGATCGGTCCTATCGCCAAGCTGCTCGACATCAACAACGGCAATCGCTTTTTGAGCCTTTCCTCGTTTTCCTCGGCGTCGCAGGGACTGCATGACTATATCGTTGAAAAGCGGGGTGCGGACGATCCGCTCGCGAAGGTGCACTTTGCTCAGGGCGACGTGGTGACGACCGTGCTGACCTGCGCGGGCGGACAGACGGTGACGCTGACGCTGAACACGACGCTGCCGCATGCCTATTCGCGCCGCTTCGAGGTGCACGGGACAAAGGGCATGTACCTTGAGGACAACGACAGCCTGTTTTTGGACGGCTGCGCCGCCCATCGGGAAAATGAATGGGATTGGCGCCCGCAGTGGGGTAACGCGTCGCAGTATGAGGACCGGTATCTGCACCCGCTGTGGAAAGACGGTGTGGGGAGCGATATGCACGGCGGCATCGATCATTTGGTGTTTGCCGCTTTTTTGGAAGCGGTGCGCACCGATGCGCACCCGCCCATCGACGTCTATGATGCGGCGACCTATATGTGCATCACGACCCTCAGCGAAAACTCCATCGCCTGCGGCGGTGCGCCCCAGCCGTTCCCGGACTTCACGGACGGCCGCTGGACGATGCGCACCGACATTGCCGACAACGCCTACACGCTGGATCGGCTGCACATCGGCGAGGGACTGTATTTTACGGAATAAAAAAGAAGATCCGCTGCCGGTTTCGGCAGCGGATCTTCCGCTTTCATTACATATAACCGTATTTTTTCTGCTTTAGGAACAGGAACATCACGGAGATGAGGGTGGCGAAAACCTCGGCGGCGGTGATGGCATACCAGATGCCGTCCACGTCGAACAGAAGCGGCAAAAGGATCACCGATGCCGACTGGAACACCAGCGTGCGCAAAAAGGAGATCGCTGCGGAAACGCCGCCGTTGTTGAGGGCGGTGAAAAAGGACGAGGCAAAAATGTTGAAGCCCGCGAAAAGGAACGCAAAGGAGAAGAGCTTGAACGCATGGCAGGTGAGGTCGAAAAGCGCCGCATCATAGCCGACAAAAACGGCGGCAAGCGGTCTTGCGAGCAGCAGCGCCAGCGCGGTCAGCACCACGCCGCCGCCCGCCATCAGCCGCACGCTGATCTTCAGAAGATTTTTGAGCTCGTCGCGGTTGCCCGCGCCGTAGTGAAAGCTGATGATGGGGGCGCAGCCGATGGCATAGCCGATGAAAATGGCGACGAAAATGAACTGCACATACATCAGCACACCGTATGCCGACACGCCGTCCTCGCCGATATATTTGAGCAGCTGGAAGTTATACAGCATGCTGACGATGGATGAGGAGATGTTGCTCATCAGCTCCGACGAGCCGTTGCCGCAGGCGGCAAGGATCATCCGCATTTTGAATTTCGTGGCAACAAGCCGCAGGGTGCTGTTTTTCCGCATGAAGTAGAAAAGCGGGATGGCGGCGCCGACACATTGGCTGATGCCGGTGGCGATCGCCGCGCCGGCGACGCCAAACGGGAGCACGCCGACAAACAGAAAATCGAGCGTCATGTTGGTCACACCGGCAGCGACCGTCGCGACAAGCCCCAATTTCGGCTTTTCGGCGGCGATGAGAAAGCTCTGGAAAATGTTCTGCAGCATGAACGGAACGGTGAAGGCAATAACGATGCGCCCATAGATAAGGCAGTCGCCGAGCATTTCTTCCGTCGCGCCGAGGAACAGTGAAACAGGCTTCATGAACACGATGCCGACGACGGTGAGCACGCCGCCGAGCAGCAGCGCAAACCATATCATCATGGAGAAACAGCGGTTGGCTTCTTCGGGCTCACCCTGACCGAGCAGCTTGCCGACAAGCGCCGTGCCGCCCGTGCCGATCATAAAGCCGAGACCGCCGAGCACCATGATGAACGGCATGACAAGGTTGATCGCCGCAAACGGGGTTTTCCCGGCAAAGTTCGAAACAAATAAACCGTCCACAACGCCGTAGATGGAGGTAAACACCATCATGACAATGGACGGAAGCACAAAGCGCAAAAGCTTTTTACAGGTAAAATGGTCGGAAAGACGAATGGCGGTTTTCATACAATTTTCCCGCAGCGCGGGTCTCCTTTCGGGACGGGTCGTTTCCGTCCATTGTACCTGAAATAAAAGATAATGTCAAGGTCAAGATATAGAGAAAGCCCGTCCGCACGGACGGGCTTTCAGGCTGTCAAAAAACATATTGTCTCACAACACACAGCTGAGGAAATCGCGGGTGCGTTCCTGCTTGGGGTGGTTGAAAATTTCGTCGGGCGTGCCCTCTTCGCAGATAACACCGTCGGACATGAAAATGACGCGGTCGGCGACATCGCGGGCAAAGCCCATTTCGTGGGTGACGATCACCATGGTCATGCCGTCCGCCGCCAGCTGCTTCATGACCTGCAGCACCTCGCCCACCATTTCGGGGTCGAGCGCCGAGGTCGGCTCATCGAACAGCATGATGTCGGGGTGCATACACAGTGCGCGCGCAATGGCGACGCGCTGCTTCTGTCCGCCGGACAGCTGGCTCGGGAACGCGTCCGCCTTGTCGGACAGCCCCACCTTTTCGAGCATGCGCAGCGCCTCGGCGCGCGCGGTCGCCTTGTCCGCTTTTTTGAGGTCGATGGGGGCGAGCATCAGGTTGCGCAGGACGTTCATATTGTTGAAAAGGTTGAAATGCTGAAACACCATGCCGATGTTTTCCCGCACACGGTTGATGTCGGTGTGCTTGTCGGCAATGTTAAAGCCGTCGACGACGACCGTTCCCTCGGTGATGTCCTCAAGGCGGTTGAGACAGCGCAGAAAGGTCGATTTGCCGCTGCCGGACGGGCCGATCACCACGACGACCTCGCCCTCTTTGATGTCGGTGGTGATGCCCTGCAGCACCTTGAGGTGCTCAAAATCCTTTTTGAGGTTTTCGACATGGATCTTGACCGTTTTATTTTCCGCCATTGCCGAGTCTCCTTTCCACCTGCTTTGCCAAAAGCGACAGTGCGGTGATGACGATGAGGTACATCACGGCGACGATCGTCCAGATCTCAAACACCTTGCCCTCGATGGCGTTGACGCTTTTGGCGCGGTTGATGAGCTCCGGGAAGCCGATGATGGACAGAATGGACGTGTCCTTTAGGGTGATGATGAACTGGTTGATGATGCTGGGGATCATGGTCTTGATCGCCTGCGGCAGCACCACCCGCTGCATGGCGCGCCAATAGGGCAGCCCGAGACTCCGCGCCGCTTCCATCTGCCCTTTGTCCACCGACTGGATGCCGCCGCGGATGATCTCCGCCATATAGGCGCCGCAGTTGAGGGCAAGACAGATCGTGCCCGCCTGCAGTGCACTCAAAATGAGCGAGCCGTGCAGATAGTTATTGATGAAAAACGGGATGCCGAAAAACACGAAATACGCGAGAACGATCATCGGTACGCCGCGGATGATATAGACAAACACAAAGGCAATGGCGTTGCACACCTTGTTTTTGACGACACTGAGCATACCGAAGATCAGTCCGATGATGCACGCGAAAAACAGACCGTACAGCGCCAAAAGCAGTGTTTGTCCCATGGCGGTGAGCAGCAGATCGCCGTATTCCGTAATGAGATATTTCATGCGGCACTCTCCTTTCCGGGAATAGAGACACAAAGTCAGCGGGGCTGCTTTTGCAGCTCCGCTGACTGTATTTTACCGTTCAGCCGAGATATTTTTTGATGATCTCGTCGTATTTGCCGCTTGCCTTGATGTTGGCAAGACCCTTGTTGAACATATCGAGGAATTCCTGCTTGTCGCTGCTGAACACGGCGACGCCGTAGCCCGCACCCTCATTTTCGGAGCCTTCCACGATCTTCATGGCATAGCCGTCGTCCTTGATGGAGGATGCCATGATCGGCGTGTCCTCGAAGCAGGCGACCGCCTGTCCGCCGACGACCGCCTGGTACATCGTGGGGGAGTCCTCAAAGTTCGTGATCGTGAAGCCGTATTTGTCGACAAGCTCCTTTGCATAGGTCTCGCCCATGGTGCCCGTCTTGACGGCAACCGTCTTGCCCTTCAGATCGTCAAAGCTCTTGATGTCGCTGCCTTCCTTGACCGCCATGCACTGTGTCGCCGTGTAATAGCTGTCCGAGAAGATCCAGCCCTCGCTCTTGCGCTTTTCCGTGATGGATGCGCCCGCGATCATGGCATCCGCCTGCTTTGCCTTGCACGCGGCAATGGCGGCGTCCCAACCGAGGCTTTTCAGCTCACACTTGAAGCCCTGATCCTCCGACACCGCTTTCATGATGTCCACATCGATGCCGACAAAGTTGTTGTCCTTGTCTGTATACTCAAACGGCTTGAAAACGGTGTCCATCGCGATGATCCACGTTTTCTCACCCGCGTCCTTCTTCTCGCCGCAGCCGGCAAAGCAGCTGACGAGCATGAGCGCGCACAGAAGGAACAGTCCGACTTTTTTCATGGTTTTCATGATTTCCAACCCCTTTTTTTCGAATATGCTCCATATTATAGCGGGGTTGGCGGCGGTTGTCAAGAAAAAAATGCAGGATTTTGTCATAAAAAATTCAAACCGTCGAAAAACCAATGCGTTTTTCGACGGTTTGCGGGATAAAATGCAGGAAATCAGTGTTTGAAATTGCGCGGCTTCTTGGCGATGAGGACAATGAGCACGATGATCGCGGCAAGCAGCAGCGGCGCGCCGACGCCGACGGCAATGACGCGCACCTTGCCGAAGCGGGCGACAAGGTCGCCGAAAAAGCCGGTGATGCGGGCAAGGATGCCGATGCGGGCGGGCGGCGTCTCCTCGTCCGTCGGTGCAGGATCGGTCACGGTCTGCACCGCAGGGGGGACATAGCGCTGGAACGTGCCCTCGACGCTGTCATAGCGGTAAAATCCCGTGTTGCCCGCAGGGGACAGCGCATAGACAAGGTAGAAATCCTTTTCGGTCTCGTCGGGGAATGACCACGCCGCCACCGTTTTTTCGCCGATCTGCAAAAAAGTCTGGGCGGCATTTTCGGGCAGCGCGTCGGTGCTGTCGGGCGTCAGGAACACGAAGATGCCCGCCTTGACGTCGGCAAAACAGAAATCCGAAAAGGTCATGTCGGCGGTGTTATAGAGATAGAAAGCGCCGTTTTTGCCGTCCTCGTCGGTGAGATACAGCAGCGTCACCGCGTGGGTGGCGTTCTGTGCCGCAGGGTAGGCGGCATCGTTGACGGTGACGGTGGCTGCCTCAAAGCCGGTGGGCAGCGGGATGTCGGCAAGGCTCTTGGCGATGAGCTTTGTGGCCTCGCCGACCGTCACCTTGGCGGCGTCGGGGGCGGCGGGGGTCGTCGGGCCGGTCGCCGCCGTGCCGGTGTTTTCCTGACGGGTGATGGTCAGGGTATAGGTCTTGGTCGTGCCGTTCGGGGCGGTCACGGTGACGGCGCGGGTGTTCTTGCCGACCTGCATTTTCTGACTGCCCGTGACGGCGACCTTGGCATTTTTGTCGGCGGCGTTGGCGCTCACCAGCAGCGTGGTGGCGCTGTAGGGAATGACGATGTTGTAGGACGTGACATTGGCGGAAAACTTCGGGGACAGCGTACCGGCGGAAACGGACAGCGACGCGAGATTGGCGTTGCCGGATTTCTGCGGGTTTTTGACGCTGACGGTTGCTTTGCCCGCAGGCGTGCCGATGGTGGAAACGGTGTCCCAGTCGGAAAGGTCGCTTGTGGCAAGCGAAAAGGTGCAGTTCCCCGCCGCCTTTGCCTTGAACGTCAGGGTGAAGGACAAGGTCTTTTTCGGCGAGGACGAGGTCTCATAGAACGAGAGCTTGGTGACGCCGGCGTTGCCGTTGGCGGAAATGCCCGAGGCGGAGACATAGGTCATCACTGCCGCGTCATAGGACAGCGTGGCATCGAGTGAGCCGATGGTCTTGTCGGCGGTATAGGTCACCTTCACGGTGACGGTCGCGCCGACATCGACAGACGACGGCGCAGAAACGGAAACGGAAGCGCCCGCCGCCGCAACGGGCAGCGCGCCGCAGACCGCGACGGCGGTCAGCACAAGACACAGAAAAACGGAAAAGAGCTTTTTCACAGCCGATCACCTCTCTACAGAATGGGGGACGTGATCCCCAAAATTTGTTTTTGTGTGCGCAGCAGATCGGCAGAGGTCACCTTGCCGTCCTTGCCGCTGTCGGCAGCCTTGAGATAGGCGCCGGAAAGCGCGGAAACACCGAGAATGTGCTTTTGCACCAGCAGCAGATCCTTTGAAGTCACCGCACCGTCGCCGCTGACATCGCCGTAGATCACGATGGGGAACGACGCGTGCACGGTGCTGCCGGAAACAAGCTGCAGGACTTGTCCCGTCGCGACATTGCCGCTCACCTCGCCGCCGCTTGCCGTCACCAGTCGCGCCGTGCCGTTTTGCACGGTGAGCTTTGAGAGCAGCGTGTCCGCCGTCGTGCCGGGGGCAATGCCGGTGACGCAGTCGGCGATGTGATAGACAGTGCTGCTGACGGTGGGCTTGCCGTCGCCGCTGCTGCTGCCGCCGTAGATGTGCAATGTGTAGGTGCGGACAAGGCCACTCGGCGCTGTCACCCGCACCGACACCGTGGTTTGCTCACCGGAAAGGGCAATGCCCCCTGTGCCGGACACGGACGCACCGCTGTCGCTCTTGTTTGCCGTGACGGTGACGGAGCTGACGCCCGCAGGGACGGTCAGCGTGTAGTCGGTCGTATAGCGATAGAAGGTCGGCGTCAGGGAATAGCCCGCAACAGACAGTCCGACAAGGGTGTTGTCGTTGTTGCCGTTTTTCGACTGCGGCGCCGCACACGCCGCGGCGGGCATGCCGGTATAGACAGGAATGTTGAACACCATCGTGCCCTTGAGCGCTTCGGCGGAATAAGCCCTTTTCATGCTGTTCGACTCCGACTTGGCGGCGGTGACGTTGGACATATACTGATGGTTATAATAGCCGTTGCCGCCGTCCACCACATCGAATTTCTGCAGATACAGCGTGTCCTGCCCCATATTGATATAGCCGCGTCCGAGCTGTGCCGCGCCGCCCGCAATGGATTTTTCCGGCGTGTCCCAGCCGCGCGCCTTGGCATAGGCAGCGCCGTTTTCAATGGCGCTTTTGCCGTTTGCGGCATAGGCACCGATGTCGAAGAAGTTATAGTATTTTTTGCCGTCTATGGTATAGCCCTTGCCGAGGGCGTTGCCGTTTGCGCCCTGCTCCTGCCTTGCGCGGGACGCAAGGTGCAGCGCGGACACGCCGCTTTCCTTTGCCACCTTCATGAACGTCTCCGCAAGACCGCTCATGAAGCTGCCGGACAGGATCTGCTTCACGCCGTCCAAGGTGTGCGATGCGGAAAAGGACAGGCTTTCAAACTGGAAAATGCCGGTGTCGTCGAGGAAGTTGCGGGGATCCATATAGTAGGCGACGACCTCGCGCTGCGCCGTCACCCAGCCGCCGCTGTCGAACGCGACATATTGCTTTGTGTCCCAGTTGTATGCCCCCTCGTCCATGGATTTCCACGAGGTACGGGCATAGCTTGCGACAAGATTTTTGCCCACCTTTGCCTCGGCGTTCAGCGCATCGCCGAAAGAGGGGACAATGTGCTTGGCGACAAAGACCCAGTTCGGATAGCTTGCGTGCAGCGTGCGCAGCGCCGGCTTATAGCTGTCGGGGAAGCCCTGCGAGGTGAGATAGGCTTCAAACTCGGTGGCACTCTGTGCGGCAGAGAGGGTGAGCGTTCCGCAGAAAAGCGAGAAAACAAGACAAAAAGCGACCGCGACAGTCAAAATTTTGCGCATTGTTCTCCCGCCTTTCCGCAGCATGATATACACTTCCAGTATACAATGAAGCGGGGAAGGTTGTCAACCCTCGGCAGATTTTGTCAGAACATAGCGGACATAGTTTTCCGCCTCGGTTTTCGGGATGCCGTCGGCGGGGGAGACAAGGTGATCGAAGCGGAAAACGGCGACGCCGTCATAGCCCTTTTTTGCGGCATATTCCGCCTGACGGCGGACGATGTCGCCGCCTTTTTGCCATTCGTCCCTGCCGCTGCCCGCATAGCCGTCGGGCAGTCCCGCCTTATACAGTGCCAGCCCCGCATACAGCTTCACGCCGTCCGCGCGGGGCAGATCCGCCCAGTCGTCCGCCTCGGTGCAAAACGGGAGCGCGCCGTTGTCAAAGCCGCTGTAGAGCTGGGGACAGAGATAGTCGATATATCCCGTGACGGACAGCCACCGCGCCGTGTCGGCGAACAGGCGGTCGCAGCTTCTTTTGCGGTTGCCCGCAGGGCTGACGCCGAATTGGCATCCGACGCGGCGGTGCACGGCGCTGCAGGTGCAGGCGATGAGACGGTTGACCGCCGCCTTGCGGTAGTCGGCAAGGGAGACGCCTGCGGGCGGTTTTTCGAAATCTTCCGCTTCTGCGGACATGCCCGACGGATAAAAATAGTCGTCATACTGCACGCCGTCCACGGCATAGCCGTCGACGATCTCCCGCACGCCGTCCAGGATTTTGCGCACGGCGGTGTCGGACGAGGGAATATAATACCACTTGTCGCCGACGGCGAAAATGTCGGCGCACACGGCGCGGGACTTGTCCGCGCCGACGCGGTAGGGGTTGATCCACGCGTGCAGGGAGATATTTTGCGCGTGCGCGGCTTTTATGGCATAGGAAAGCGGGTCAAACCCTGCCGAAAGCAGCGCTTTCACGCTGTCGGCGGGGGCATAGATCGCGGACTTGTAATACGCGTCGCTGTGGGCGCGGACATGAAAAAACACGGTGTTGACGCCGCTTTCCCTGCAGGCGCGCATCACGCCGTCGAGATAGGCGGCGGCAGCGGCGGGGTCGGCGTTTTTGAGGGCAGCATCCAGCTCTATGTAGGACAGCCACACGCCGGAAAGGCTGTCGTGCTGCACCGTTTCATCCTTTCCCTGCGTGCGGGCGGTCGGCAGCGGCGCAGACACTTCGGACGGCGCGGGTGTCACCTTGCGGCAGCCGCAGAGGATAAGGCACAAAAAAAGGGGCAGCGCCCGTTTGAAAAACCGCATGAAAATTCCTCCTTGCTTTTCGGTGTACAAGCTGGTACATTAGTATGAAACGGGAGGTGCGTTTATGTCGCGGATACTTTTTTGGTGGCTTGTCCTTGTCAACGCGGCGGCTGCCGTTTTGGTCGTTTTCGACAAGATAAGCGCGCGGCACGGCGGACGGCGCGTGCCGGAGCGGGTGCTGCTTCTGATCGGGGCGGCAGGCGGCGCGCCGCTGATGCTCGTCTTCATGCTGCTTTGTCACCACAAAACGCGCAAGCCGAAATTTATGCTGACGCTGCCGCTTTTTTTGGTGCTGTGGGCGGCTTTTGTGTATCTTTCGGCGGTATATTTCTGATACGGTTTGGCACACTAACGGAAAACGGGGGTGTTGCCATGCTGATCTGCGCCATACGCACGGTGCTCATTTATGCGCTGGTGATGCTGTCGGTGCGCATCATGGGCAAGCGGCAGATAAGCGAGCTGCGCCCGTCCGAGCTGGTGGCGGCGCTGCTCATTTCCGATCTGGCGGCGGTGCCGATGCAGGAGACGGGCACGCCGCTTTTATACGGCATCGTGCCCATCTGCATTTTGGTGGCGCTGGAGCTGATGTTGTCGGGCGTGATGCTGAAATTCCCCGCCGTCAGCCGCCTGTTGTCCGGCAACCCCGTGCCGGTCATTCTGGACGGCAAGCCGGACATCGCGGCACTCAAAAAGCTGCGCCTGACGGTGGAAGACCTCATGGAAGCGATGCGGATGCAGAACGTGTTTAGCTTTGATGAGGTCGCCTATGCCGTCGTGGAGCGCGGCGGGTGCATCACGCTGTATCCCCGTCCTGCGGCAAAGCCGGTGACGTGCGGCGATGTCGGCGCGGTCGGGACCGATTCCGGTATGCCTGCCCTTGTCGTCAGCGACGGCAGCTTTTGCCCGTGGGGACTGGCGCTTTGCGGCAAAAGCGAAAAGGCGGTGCGGGCGTTTCTTGAAAAACAGGGGATGGCGATCGCAGCGGTGTTTCTCATGACGGTGACGCCGGGCGGCGATGTGCTGCTGCTCACCGCCGACGGCAGACAGGTGCAAAAGGAGAATGCGTTGTGAAACGGCTGTGGATCGCGGCGGGACTGTTGCTGGCGGTGGCGGTTTTGTGCGTCGGGTCGCTGCGGTTTCAGATGAAAACGGTCGACCGCCTGGAAGCAGAGCTTGCGGCGGCGGTGGACGCCGTGACAGCGGGGGATGCGGACGCAGGAGAAAAAGCGGCGACATTCGCAAAGGATGCGCAAAGCGCCGGAGACGCGGTCGCGTTCATGGCGCGGCACGCCGACGGGCATCCCCTGCGGGAGAGCGCGGCGCTTTTGCCGACGCTGCTCGAAACGGGACAGACGGCGGAATTTCTGACTGAGGCGGCGCGGTGTCGGCTGTATCTTTCCGAGCTGCGCACGGCGGAAAAGCCGCTTTTCGGCAACATCTTCTGAATTGTCAACCAAAACGCGATTTTTGGTTGACAATTTTTCTTTGCGGTTTTATACTCACTGTGAAAGACGGTGAGAATATGACAAAGGACGCGGTGTATGCGGCGCTGGCGGGAACAGAGGACTATGTTTCCGGCAGCGCGCTGGCAAAGGAGCTGGGCATCTCCCGCAACAGTGTTTTCAAGGCGGTGGAGCAGCTGCGGAAAACGGGCATCCCCGTTGAAGCGGTGAAAAATCGCGGCTATCGCCTGCGGGCGGACGGACGGCTGCGCGAGGCGGCGATCACGGCGGGGCTTGCGACGGAACAGATCGGCAGGACGCTGTATCTGCACCCGCTGCTGCCCTCGACAAACGACAGGGTGAAATCGCTTGCCGCCGAGGGCGCGCCGCACGGGCTGTTGGTGGTGGCGGATCACCAGTCGGCGGGACGCGGCAGGCGCGGGCGCGTGTTCTTTTCGCCGCCGGGCAGCGGGGTATATATGAGCGTGCTGCTGCGCACCCCCATGAATGCCCGCAAGGTGGGGCTGCTCACCTCGATGGCGGCGGTCGCGGTCGCGGAAGCGATCGAAAGCCTGCTGGCGGTCAAGGTGCAGATCAAGTGGGTCAACGACCTGTTCATAAACGGCAAAAAGGTGTGCGGTATTCTGACCGAGGGCAGCTTTTCCGCCGAAACGCTGCAGTGCGCCTATGCCGTTGTCGGCATCGGCATCAACGTGTCCACGGCGGCGTTTCCGAGCGATCTGCAAAAAACGGCAAGCTCGCTTTTGCTGGAAGCGGGCAGAGCGCCCGACAGAGCGGCGCTCATTGCCGCTGTCTGCAATCGGCTGGAAGCGCGGTTCGAGACGATGGACAGCGGAGATTTCCTCGCGGAGAGCCGCCGCCGCTCAGCGGTGCTCGGCAAAAAGATCACGGTGCTGGCGGACGGACGGTATACCGCCGTTGCCCGCGCCATCGACGACGACGGACATCTGGTGGTCGAGACGGCGGACGGTCTCAAGACGTTGCATGCGGGGGAGGTCAGCTTGCGGCTGTGAAAATGACGTTGAAAAATTTTGTGACGGTGGCGCTGCTGGCGGCGGTGCTGGCGGTGTTGTCGCCGTTTTCCTTGCAGATCGGACCGATCCCGCTGACGCTGGCGACACTCGGCGTGTATTTCTGCGCCGCACTGCTCGGCGAAAAGCGCGGGACGCTTGCCGTCGCCGTCTATCTGCTGCTCGGCGCGGTCGGCGTGCCGGTGTTTGCGGGATTTTCGGGCGGCGTGCAGAAGTTTGCAGGTCCCACGGGCGGCTATCTCGTCGGGTATCTTCTGTGTGCGTTTTTGGCGGGGCTTATTATCCGCCGCCACGCGGAAAAGCCGCTTTTCTGGATCGTCGGCTTTGTTGTCGGCACGGCGGCGCTTTATGCCTTCGGCACGGTGTGGTTCATGATCGGCAGCAAAACGCCGCTCGGCGCGGCGCTGCTCACCTGTGTTGTGCCGTTTCTTGCGGGGGATGCCGTGAAGATCGCGGCAGCGATCGCCGTCGGCTTTCCGCTGCGCAAAACGCTTTTGCGTAATCACTACATATAATATAAGCCGAAAAAAGTCCTCTGCGCAGTTAATGCGCAGAGGACTTTTTCTTGTAATTGCCGGGGCTTTCGCCGACAAGCCTTGTAAAAACGCGGGAAAAATATGCCGCGTCGGTGAACCCGACGGCAGCGGCGATCCGCTCGACCGCTGCGGCAACGGGAGAGGCTTTATGAATCTTTTCACTGCCTTTTTGCTGCTCGCGTCCGTCGGCTGCTCGACGGCGCGCGCAGTCTTTTCGAAAAAGCTCGGCGCATGTGCCGCAACGAGCGGGTTTTTCCGCACGCAGGCGCTCTTATACATTTTCGCCGCGGTGACGGTGGGTGTGCTGAACATGAAAACGCTGTGTGTGCCGTCTGCCGAAACGCTGCTGCTCGGCGCGGCATACGGCGTGCTGACGCTGCTGGCGCAGGGACTGTATACGGTCGCGCTGAAAACTATCCCCGTGTCCGTCTGCGCAATGGTCTATTCTTTTGGTTTCGTGATCCCCGCCGTTTTCGGGACGCTTGCGTTCAAAGAACCTGTCAGCCCCGCGAAAATTTGCAGCGTCCTGCTGTGCGCGGTCGCGGTCGTGCTTTCGGCGCCGCGCGGGGAAAGCACGTGTATATTTTTGCCGCAGTCGGCGCGGCGATGGGCGGCGCCAACACGGCAAACACCCTGCTTGCGGGAATTTTGCCGAGCATCGTGGTGTTCCCCGTGACGAACGTGGGTGTCATTTTGGCGTCGCTTGCGGTGTCGGTGCTGTTTCTGAAGGAACGGCTGACAAAAAGGCAGGCGGCTGCTGCGGGTTTTGGCATCGCGGCGGTGGCGCTTTTTTCGCTGCCGTTATGAAAGCGGGCGGTTTTTGCGGTATTCACGCGGCGTTGTGTGCAGCAGGCGGCGGAAAACGCGGTTGAAAAACCGCACATTTTCATAGCCGACCGCTTCCGCTACCGCCGTGATCGGCAGCTCGGTCGTCTCCAACAGGCGGCAGCTTTGCTCAATGCGCACCCGCTGGAGATAGTCCGAAAAGCGCTCGCCGACCTCGGCGGCGAATTTTTTCGAGAGGTGGGACAGCGAATAGTTCTGCTCTGCCGCCAGCGCCGACAGGCACAGCGGCTCGGCATAGTGCTCCCGCACACGGACGGTGAGCGCTTCCACCGCCGCGCTCAGCTGCCGCCGTTCTTCCTTTGCCAGCCGCCGCAGCACCAAAATGAGCGCTTCCAAAAAGCGGCAGCGGATGTATTCCTTATAGCCGACGCGCTTTTTTTCATATTCCCGCATCATGTCCCCGACGATCTCGCGCAGCTTGCCGCCGTCGTCATGAAAGATCCTGCCGGTGGGAGAGGTGATGAGACTGCCGTATTGAAAATGCAGCAGATAGGAGTCCGCCACCTCGCGGAACGAATGGCAGTCGGCAAGGGCGCGGTCGATGAACTGCGGATAGAAAATGAAATTGAAAATGAGAAACGGCTCGTCGCCGTGCGCACGGTAGGCGTGGCGCGTGCCGTAGTCCACGATGAAAAAATCCCCCGCGCGCATTTCGGCGGTGTTGCCGTCTAAATAGTGCGTCGCCGCACCGCTCAGAATATAGGAAAATTCCAAAAATGCATGCCCGTGCAGCTGCTCTTCCCGCCGCCGGGCCGTGAGCATGTGAAACCCTTGTTCTTCCAACTCCGGGAACATAACAAAATCACCGCCAATAATGGAAATTTTGGTACTGTTTTCAGTATACACTTTGCGGTATAGTGATGTCAAGCGAAAGGAGTGACTGCTGTGCTGTATAAAGAAAACACGGCGAAAACGCTGTCCGAGGAGCTGTTTAAGACGCCGACGAAGCATTTTCGCGGCACACCGTTTTGGTCTTTCAACTGCAAGCTCGAAAAGGACGAGCTTTTGCGGCAGATCGGCGAGCTGAAGGAAATGGGGTTCGGCGGGTTCCACATGCACGCCCGTTCGGGGCTGGACACGCCGTATCTCAGCGATGAATTCATGGCGCTTGTCCGCGCCTGCTGCGACAAGGCGACGGATGAGGACATGCTGGCGTGGCTGTATGACGAGGATCGCTGGGCATCCGGCACGGCGGGCGGCAAGGTGACC
>URNF01000035.1 GCA_900549155.1 uncultured Oscillospiraceae bacterium
AAGAACTGTGGGACTTCGAACTCAATTCTTGTTGCACTTAGTTTGACAATTCACTATTTTATCGGCACCAAAATGAACTCACCTCGTCCGTCAAGACCTTTGGTGAATGACGGATAACATTCACAGATCATCACCATTTGTCCATAAGGAATGTCCGGCTGCTTTTTGTAATACGCCAAAAACTGACCGTCTTTAATATCCAGCTTCAAACTTTTCATGGTGTGACTTTTATACCTTTCATAACGGCTCTTCAGAATTTTTTCACACTCTGCATACAGCCATTCTTCGGAAACCGTCGGCTCCTTGACACCGTCAAACAGTCCGAGCTTCGATATGTGTATATTTTCCATCTTGCCACTCCCACTGATGGTGATGAGAAGACCTTCCAGTGTTACATACTTTCCCACTTGCCGCCGATAAACGATCGTGTGGGAACCTTGATTGGCATGTACATAGTCATAAAATGTATATTTTGTCGTATCGATAATCAGGTCGGCAACCGTCGCTGCGATTTGTTTTGCCTTCTCCTCGGTGATCATCGGTTGGGATGTTTCGATGGGATAGGTGATCGACGTCAGCTTTCCATGCAGGTCATTGAAAGAATATGCTTTCCCGTCATAGGTATAGGTGGCATACTTTGGGTGCGTATCCGTTAGGGATTTTTCCTTGTCATAGGTCAATTTGGCTTTGTCGACCACCAGGTCTTCCTTTTTCATGCCGCAGTCCGCCAACGTCTTTTTCACATCCGCACTGAGCGACTCCCAGCTTTTGCGCATCACGTTGATGACCGTCGGGGCTGCCGCATTTGTTTCGGTCTTTTGGGCAACCGAACGCGCGCCGTCGGTCGACGAACGGCTGCTGCTTTCGGCGTCCGTTTTTGTCTTTTGGGAAACAGAATGGAAACCGTCAGTCGATGAACGAACCGTCGGTGCTTCCGCCTCCGAGGATATCACGATCTCCCGCCGCATGCCGCACGCCGCAAGCGACAGCAAAAGCAGGGCTGCAAGAACGATGTTCCCAAGTCTCCAAACAATACGTTTCATCATAATCTCCCTTGCATATCATTCTAAAACAGTTGCATTCAGATTTCCGCGTTCGGTTCTCTCCTGTATGTTTTCATAACTGCCCCACTCTTCTTTCCCGGCTGCATCTCCTGCACTTATCGCCTCTCTGATCGTTTTTCCGGCACACAAAGCGGCCATGAAACCATCTCCCCAATTATCGCCTATTTCGCCAATTGACTCCTTAAAGCCTATCACAGCCTGCGCTCCTTTATTATACGTAGCATTAACAAAATTATCGGCTGACGCTCCGCCTTTCCCGGTTTCGCAGGAAATATAAACAATAACTTTTACTCCCCGCAAATCATTGGCAGGCAGATTCTTCATCATGTCGCTTGTAACATAAAGACCATTCCCCGCGTCGATGCTTTCAAATGAACCATGACAATTACTGATAAACACCCGCGATGCACGTATTAAATTTATAGCGTGATTTTCACTTTTCATAGTAGTGTTTTTGCTGGCTTTATACTTTGCAGGCACGGGATTTCTTAAAAGCTTTGGATATAAGGGTGCCATCATAGCAAATACGCTTTCAAATGACCATAATGAGAATGCTCCCCAGCTATCATTGCTGACAAAAACGCTTCCGTCGGGTTTTTGAGAAATAAACTTTCCGCCGTGTTTAATATAGAACAGGTTTGTACTCCCATATCTCACCAAACTAAAGGTTTGCTGCGCCGTGTTATTAGAGTACAAATTAACCGCCGAATTTGAAACATTCACATAGCGACTAAAGCTTCCCAAACCTGACTGCAAACGGAAAGTTCCGTTGCTGTTCATTACCACCCGCCAACGTTGCGACGCTGTTCCCTTAAAACTCACCGTACGGATTTCTTTGTTATTATTATCGACTCCGCTGGGAATCGCTAAATAGTTGCCGCTTTGCAAATTTCGTAGGAAATAGCCACCACCATCGCTCGGAGTATTCACGGAATTCACGACCGTACCATAGTCATAATTGATAACAACACGGGGTCTTTTTGTAGCTTCGGAAGCACTATAGTCACTGCTCAAATAGCACGTGCGGTTTGTTTTATCACTGTAAACAACCTTCGGCTTAATAACAACGCCGTTATTGCTACCCGCAGTACCATACCATTTACGCACCAGGTCCGTAATATCAAAACTCTCGGAGCTATTAGATTTATTCGTCACTGCTCCCGCAACAACATTAGAAAAAGTATAGCCCGCCTGTGAATTCCATGTTATAGTGCTTGCATTCCAATTATATCCACCGACATCAAATACTTGAAGTTCATTGTTCTCCGCTGTTTGATAAGAAGTTGTCGGATGATGATTCAACCACATAGTAGCAGAAGTAATATATGCATTAGTGCCGATGGCTGCTACTTTCGGGAAACGTATATAAATGCGGCTTTCATAACCAACTCCATTAGACACATTAGAACCGACATACATTCTGTTTACTTTCCAATAATTGGTGGTGGGGTTATACTGATTCACGCCGCTATCCTGGATATCGGTTGCAGCCGTGGATGTTGTAATTGACGGATCAATGCAAATCGGATATACCCGCGCCGAATCCTGCAACCAGGTTTCATTAGGCGTAATAGTATAAATACAACCGGTTTCCGTTGGGATTACGGACACGTCGATATCCGTACACAAAGCATCTACCGTACCGGAATCTTCCATATAAGGCGGCTGAATCGTGAAGACGGGGTATTCCTGTTGTTCTGCATAGAAGAATACTGCGCCGTGTTCCTGAACAATCGGAGTCAAGTCAGAATAGAACAACTCGAAAGAGTAGCTTTTCTTATCCGTCGGCCTCTCTAAAATGATACTTTCTTTCAGTTCCTGCCCGTTAATACAATATTCCAAATCGGTATAATCAAGAACCGAAGAATACTTCAGAGAAGAAGATTGATTGGCAACAAGGACAGCTGCCTCTTTTAGCAATTCCTGTTGCGCCCTACCATCGCCCGCATTTGCCTTGCTGTTTGCTTCAGCAACTAATGCATCCCTTTTCGCATTCGGTTCCTCGGAGACAGCAACTTGCGCTCGAACCATCGCATTTGCATCAATATCGCACATCCGAAAACCTATAGAGTACTCTTCGTGCTGTACGCGAATAGTGCTGTCAATTGTCAAATTCTTAGGCAGTTGCACCCTAAAGCTGTTAGATGTATTTTGATAATACTCCGTCGGCAAATGTAATCCCATTACAGACAGATTGCCGGTCGATGATGATACAAGGCTTAAGGTGTTATCGATTTCTTTCCAAGCACCATTATCATCCTGATAGTGAATAGGATCCGAGTATACAGCAGCAAAATGACTCCCATCGGTATTGCTGTAACACTTAACGCGTTCTTCACGTGCAGCAATGTCTTCGGTTATGATATCCGATATTGATAAGGATGGAAGCATACTTTCTTCCGTTCGCGAAGGTGCTGTTGCGGCAAACGAAGATATCTGTAGGCTAACAGCCAACATCACACTGCAAAGACTAATGTACAAACGTCTTTTTCTCATTTCAACCAATCCTCTCTTCAACAACAATTGAATTCCTCGGTGTATAACAACACATACCCCTGTTAAATGTGCATTGACCCCCTCCTCTCACCAAACTACAGGCTTGACAATAGCGGCTTGTCTTTGTTCTGAAACCTTTCATTACTAGGATATCAACTATTTTAATATTTGTCAACAATATTTTTCGACAAAAGGTATTGATATAAAATGATATTATGTTGTAGAATATAAATTGCAAAGGAGAAGCAACTGCGATGGGGATTGTCGATGGGCTGAAACGGGGCACGGTGGAAATCATGCTTCTGACGCTGTTAAAAAAAGAAGACATGTATGGCTATCAGCTATGTCAAGAGTTGGAGCGTATGAGCCATGGACTGTATACTTTACAAGAGGGGTCGCTGTATCCTCCGTTGTATCGCATGCTGGACAGCGGCTATATAAGCGACCGACGGGAGTTGGTCGGCAAACGGCGCACCCGCGTCTATTATCACTTAGAAAAGAAAGGGGAGCAATATTTAGAGGAAATCCTGGAGGAGTATCTTCAACTGAATAGGGGAATCTTTTTTGCGCTTGGATATAAAGATTTGGGGGAATTTTTGAAGCATGAAAACGACTTGTGATTTTGAAGCCAGCCTGAAACAGTATCTGCATGAGATCAAAAAAAATCTGTGCTGCGACAGAAAAGCGAAGACAAGCTTTTTGCGGGATTTTGAAAGCAACATCCGCGAATATCGGGAAAACAATCCCGAAGACGCATTCGAGGAGCTGGTGGCACATTTCGGAACGCCCGAAGCCATTGCACATGAGTTTTTTGCCGATGCCGAGGACTATTGCCGTCGGGAAAATCGTTCCAAAAAACGCGTTCGCATAGTGCTCCTGATAATTTTGGCTGTCATTTTGCTACTGGTCGGAATAGTCACCACCATCATTGCAACAAATAATCATCGCACGGCGGGATACTATTATGATGAGGAGGTAGCCGATAACGGAAATGTAAGCCTATCATAAAGCGAAAAAATCCGCAGCATATTACAAACAAATGACAAACTTGATTGGGAAGGAAATATAAAATGAATCTGAAAAAGTTTTTATCTCTGTTTTCATGCACTGTACTCGTGCTTTTTAGTGCTATATCGGCAGGTGCAGAAAGTCAAAATGCCAACCAATCCAATAGCGTTATTGTCAGCGAGTCAATTGAGTATTACCCGGACGGCAGTTCTGCTATTATCACTGTTTCGGAATCAGTAGATTTGGTTTCATCTTATGCTGCAGCATATGCAAAATCCGGGACAAAGACATATAGAATGCGCAATAAAGACGGTGAAATATTATGGAAATTTATTGTTTCCGGAACATTTACTGTGAACCCCGGAGTGTCAGCAACCTGCACGAAGACATCGTACTCTAAAAGTGATCTCGCAAGCGGCTGGGATTTGAAATCCGGTTCAAGCTACGCATCGGGAAACCAAGCTATCGGAGATGGTACTTTTCAGCACAAAACACTGTTTATTGTTACTGATACGAAAAGCTGTCATGTAGTTCTAAGCTGTGACAAAAACGGCAATTTGTCATAACTGGTTAAATGAATTTATAAGCTAGCGCAATATATAAATGCCCCTCCTGGCAAAATCCGTCGGGAGGGGCTGTTTCTATTTTATCGGCACCAAAATGTATTCGGGGCGTCCGTCAAGACCTTTGGTGAACGACGGGCGGCATCGGCAGATGATCACTTTCTGCCCGTCGGGAATGTCCGACTGGTGTTTGTAATACGCCAAAAGCTGTCCGTCCTTGATGTCCAGCATGGTCTTGCTCACGGTGTGGCTTTTATACCTTTCATAACGGCTTTTCAGAACCTTTTCACACTCTGCATACAGCCATTCATCGGAAACGGTCGGCTCTTTGACACCGTCAAGCAGCCCGAGCTTTGTCATGGAGATGTCTTTTATTTTGCCGCTTGGCGAAAGAGAAACACTGATCCCCTCCAGCGTGTCATACTTCCCCACTTGCCGCCGATAAGTGATCGTGTGAAGATCCTGTGCATCCCGATGGCTATACTCGTAGACGGTATACTGCGTCGTGTCAACGATCAGGTCGGCAACCGTCGCTGCGATTTGTTTTGCCTTCTCCTCGGTGATCATCGGTTGGGATGTTTCGATGGGATAGGTGATCGACGTCAGCTTTCCATGCAGGTCATTGAAAGAATATGCTTTCCCGTCATAGGTATAGGTGGCATACTTTGGGTGCGTATCCGTTAGGGATTTTTCCTTGTCATAGGTCAATTTGGCTTTGTCGACCACCAGGTCTTCCTTTTTCATGCCGCAGTCCGCCAACGTCTTTTTCACATCCGCACTGAGCGACTCCCAGCTTTTGCGCATCACGTTGATGACCGTCGGGGCTGCCGCATTTGTTTCGGTCTTTTGGGCAACCGAACGCGCGCCGTCGGTCGACGAACGGCTGCTGCTTTCGGCGTCCGTTTTTGTCTTTTGGGAAACAGAATGGAAACCGTCAGTCGATGAACGAACCGTCGGTGCTTCCGCCTCCGAGGATATCACGATCTCCCGCCGCATGCCGCACGCCGCAAGCGACAGCAAAAGCAGGGCTGCAAGAACGATGCTCCCAAGTTTCCAAACAATACGTTTCATCATAATCCCCCTTTTCACAAAAACGACTGTCCGACTTTCTCTCTGCGTGACCTTGATTTTCCTCCTAATGTTAACATACCAACATTTTGTGCGTTTGTCAACACCCATGCAAAAACCTCACCCACCCGATGAAACATCGGGCAGGTGAGGTTTCATATGCTGTATGCTGCGTTTTTCAGTCCGTGAATTCGTCCGGCAAACTGCGGATATAGGCGACGCAAAGCGTCAGCGGCTGCTCGGTCTGCAGCGCATCTTCGAGTGCGGCAGCGGTCTCGTCCGTCGGCGTCTCCCTGTAGGCGGCAAAGGCGTCGGCGGTGGCAACGGCGCCGACAATTTTGAAGCTCTCCGCGCCGATGTCCGCAAAGCGCACGGTCGGCTTTTGCAGCAGTGCCGCAACGCCGTTTTTCTCCGCTTCCTTGCACAAAAGCCAGCAGAAATAGACGGCGGATCTGCCGACCGACTGCTGCGGCATGGTGATGAGCGGGTCGGGGTTTTCTTCCCTGAGCTTGCCCATCAGATTGGCAATGACGGCGTTCACCACCGCGTCGTCCGCCGTTTCAGCAAGCAGCGCGGGCGTCATGACGGCATACTGCTTTTGCAGCTGCTCGGCGCGGGTCGCCGTGTGGCTGCGCCGCCGATTGAGATACAAAACGGCAACGATACAGCCGACAAACACCACCATCAAAAGATAATATCCCGGATTTCCGACCGCAAAAAAATTCCCATCCATAGTCTTTACTCCTCTACCAACAAGCGATAAATTTCGCTCTTTTTGACATCCGTTTCCGCCGCTGCGGCTTTCGCTGCCGCCGAAGCAGACATACCCTCGGCAACATAGTCGCGCGCAAGCGCCGCCGCCTGCTCCGCGGTGAACGCCGCTTGCTCCTTATGCGGTGCGCCGCCGACGATCACGACAAATTCGCCGCGCGGCGCTTCGGTCGCAAAGCGCTCCGCCGCCAAAGCCAGGGTCGTGCGGATGACCTCCTCATGCAGCTTTGTCAGTTCGCGCACCAACGCAAGCTCTCTGTCGCCGAACACCTCCAGCATATCCCGCAGCGTGGCGGGCAGCTTGTGCGGCGCTTCATAAAAGATCATGGTGCGCGGCTCCTTTTGCAGCGACAAAAGATGCTCCCGCCGCACCCGCTTGGTGACGCTCAGAAAGCCCTCAAACGTGAACCGTCCCGCAGGCATACCGGACAGCGCCAGCGCCGTCACAGCCGCACAGGGGCCGGGGACGACGGTGACCGGAATGTTCCGCTCATGGCACAGCCGCACAAGATCCTCGCCGGGGTCGGAAATGGCAGGCATCCCCGCATCACTCACCAAAACGGCGTTTTCCCCCGCCGCAAGGCGGTCGCAGATCTGCGCGCCGCGCTCCCGCTTGTTGTGCTCGTGATAGCTGACAAGCGGCTTTTTTATATCAAAATGGTTCAAAAGCGCCAGCGTCACGCGGGTGTCCTCCGCCGCGATAAAATCGCAGCCGCTAAGGGCTTCGAGCGCGCGCGGGGAGACATCCGACAGGTTGCCGATCGGCGTGCCGACCAGCGTGAGACTGCCGCCTGTTGTGTTTTCCATACTATTCTCCGTATAATTTATGTATTTCTATACTTTCCGTAAATTTCTTTATAGGTATCCGTGAAGCCGTTTTCGTCCTCTAAGATATACGGGGCGGGGACGGTGAGCGACGGTCTGCCGCATTTCACGGCGTCGATGAGCGCCAGCCAGGGAGCTGTATCGCTACGGCGTTGGACAAACCGCACGACCTTCGGTTCAAGACAGCTTTCCCGCAGCGCGGCAAACACATCCGCCAGCCGTTCGGGGCGGTGACACAGGCAAAAATGCCCGCTGTAGCGCAAAAGATAGCGCGCCGCGGCGCACACGGCGGACAGCGTATCCGCCTGTTCATGACGGGCGGTGCAATGTGCGGCGCTGCTGCTTTTCCTGCCGCTGCCGTTTTGAAAATACGGCGGGTTGCACACCACGCGGTCAAAGCTGCCCGCCGCCGCGATGGTTTTCGGGAAGCACCAATCCGCCTCGGTGAATTGCAGCGTTCCGTGCAGCTTGTTCTTGTCGGTGGAAAGGCGGCAGAGCATGATGGCATCCGGCTGCTTGTCCACGCCGAGGATATAGCGCGGCACGGCTGCTTGATTGAGCAGCAAAAAGGGAATGCAGCCGCAGCCCGTGCCCAGATCGCAGACGGTTTCCTCCGCCTTTTGCGGCGCAGCAAAATAGGACAATATGACCGCGTCGGTGCCGAAACGGTGATCATCGCTCACAGCGAGCACGCGTCCGTCGCCGACCGGTTCCCAGTGGATGGCCATGCATTCCCCTCCAGACAGCAAATAAGGGTGTCGCAATTTGCGGCACCCTTATCCGTTTTGTACTTATTCTGCGCTCGGAGCACCGACAGGGCAGGTATCTGCACACGCGCCGCAATCGATGCAGGTATCCGCGTCGATGACATATTTGCCGTCGCCCTCGGAGATCGCCTCGACCGGGCAACCCTCGGCGCAGGCGCCGCAGCTGATGCATTCATCAGAAATCTTATAAGCCATTACATTGCACCTCCTTGTCCTTAGTACCTTCATCATACCATATTTCCATGAAAATGCAATACATTTTTGTGAACGCTTTGTAAAAATGTACAGGCTGTCAAAAAATCCGCAGGGCTTTTATTCCGTTTCTTCCTTTTTTGGCTGCTTTTTCTGCGGCTCCTGCTTCGGGCGGCTGTTGCGCAGGATGGTGATGTCCTCCCGCTGCACGGTGACGGGCGGAGAGTCGACCGCCTTGTCCAGCCGCACCTTGATGACACCGGACAGCACGTTGGCTTCCACGACCGTGCCCTTGCCCTCAGGCGTGTTGACAAGCGCGCCGTTTTTCGGCGTCAGCTTCAAAAGCTCCTCATAGACATTCTGCTCATATTTTAAGCAGCACATCAGTCTGCCGCAGCTGCCGGAAATTTTGGTGGGATTGAGGGACAGTCCCTGCTCCTTTGCCATTTTGATGGACACCGGCTCAAAATCCGGCAAAAACTGAGAGCAGCAGAACGGTCTGCCGCAGATGCCGATGCCGCCGAGCATTTTCGCCTCGTCGCGCACGCCGATCTGCCGCAGCTCGATGCGGGTGCGGAAAACGCCCGCAAGATCCTTCACCAGCTCGCGGAAATCCACTCTGCCGTCGGCGGTGAAATAGAAAAGAATCTTTGCGTTATCCGCCGCATATTCCGCGTCCACCAGCTTCATTTCCAGCTTGTGCTCGGCGATCTTCTTCTGGCAGATCTCCATCGCGTGCCGTTCCTTCGCCCGCATTTCCTCAAAGCGGCGCATGTCCGCCTGCGTCGCCGCGCGCAGCACGGGCTTTAAGGGCTGCGCCGTCTTGTTTTCCGGCGTTTCGCGGCAGGGGGTGACCACCGTGGCACACTCCGTGCCGCGCGCGGTCTCCACCACCACCATGTCGCCGACCTGCGGACGCAAGTCGCCTGCAGCAAAATCATATACCTTTCCGTTTTCGCGGAAACGGACACCGATCGTCAATGCCATCTGGCAAACCTTCTTTCTTATCAGCCGACCGCCGCCTGCCGCAAAACGGCACAAAGGCGGGTCAAAAGCAATGTTTGATTCATGTTGCGCAGCTGACATCTGCGCAGATCCTCAAGCGCCGTCAGAAGCGCCATCAGCCGCGCGCCGGAAAGCCGCGCGGAAAGCGTTTTCGCCGCATCGGGGGCGGTGGACAGCGTTGTACCTCCGCCGTAGCGCAGCGTCAGCGCATCGCGGAAAATGAGCTGCAGCGCGGACAAAATGCCCGTGACGGCGGTCTTGTCCTTGTCCAGCTGCGCCGTCAGCGCCATGAAATCCCACTCGTTTTGCGCCGTCAGCGCCAAAGAAAGGCGCGGCGCAAGCTCCAGCACCCGCCGCAGCGTGTCGTCCTCGAAGCCGGACAGCACCTGCCCGATGACCCCGCCCGAAACGGCAAACGCCTTTTTAAGCGTTTCTTCATCCACCTGCGGCAAGCGGGACAACAGGAAAGGGCGCGCCTCGTCCCATTCGACGCCCGAGAGCGTCACGCAGGCGACGCGGGAGCGGATGGTGGCAAGCAGCTGCGCGCGATTTTCACAAGTGAGCAAAAACCGCAGATGCCGCGGCGGCTCCTCGAGAATTTTCAGCAGCGCATTCTGCGCGCCGAGGGTCATGTTCTGCGCGTCGCAGAGAATGACGACGCGCACCGCCGCTTCGTTTGGCAGCACATAGGCAGTCTCCCGCAAGGCGCGCACCGTGTCCACGGTGAGGGTGCGTGCGCCGTCGCCGATCACCGTGATGTCGGGGTGGCTGCCGTTTTCCGCCTTTTTGCAGGCGGCACACACGCCGCAGGGTGCAGTCTCCTCGTTTTCACACACAGCAGCCCGCGCCAGCAGGCGGGCAAGGGTGCGCTTGCCGCAGCCGGTCGGCCCCTCAAGCAGCAAAGCATGAGGAAAACGCCCTGCCGCAATATCCTCTGACAACTGCTGCAGGGCGCTTTGATTGCCGATAAATTCGGGGAAAACAGACTCAGAGCTTCTCATAACGATCGACGTCGGTCACAAACACCGTTGCGCCGCCCACCGTGATCTCCACGGGGAACGCCGTATACTCCGATGCGCCGTAGATGGAACTGGACACCATTTGTGTACGCTTTTTGGAGTATTTGGAGATGACCTCAATGACCTCGTCCACGCGGCTGTCGTCCACGCCGAGCAGGAAGGTGGTGTTGCCCGCCTTCAAAAATCCGCCGGTGGTGGCGAGCTTTGTGGTCGGGAAGCCGGCGCGGATGAGCGCCGAGGCGACCATGTTGCTGTCATCCTTGTTCACAATGGCGAAGATCAGTTTCATATATAGCACCCCTCTTGGTTTTCTCTATATAAAGTATAGCGTATTTTTTTCTATGATACAAGTGGTTTTTATGCATTTTTGCGGTTTTTTTCAGAACACCAGCCATGCGTTGGGCAGAAACCGCGGACCGGCAGGGCCGCAGGTTTTGTTGATGAGCTTGCCGTCGAGCACCATGGTCGTGGACGAGCCGCCGTCCAGGTTGGCGGCGGTGATCGCGCCGTATTCCCACATGATGTCGGTGATGGTGCGCATGGAGCCGCCTTCCATGCCGAGCTGTCTGCCGTCGATGGTCAACAGCAGCACCGTGCCGTCGGCGGTCTGCCCGATGGCGGCACGCGGATCGGTGCCGCCCGCCGCGCCGTAGAACTTGGCTTTTTTGCCGTTGATGATCAGAAACGGCTTGAAGGCGACGGCGTCGCGGATGTTATTCTTCACGATCTCATCGTTTGTGAACTGCCCCAAAACAAGAATGTTATCCTTGTTGAAGCCGATGACGTTGTGCTTCTGCTGACCGTCGGCATAGAGGATCTTATAGTCCTTCACACAAAGATAGGTGGGAAAATTGCCGCTGCCGCGTCCGCCGGGATCCTGGAAGCCGCCCGCGTTGATGCCCGCCTTTGCGCCGAGACGGGAGACCATGTGCGGCAGCTTCTCGCCGTATTTGCCCTTCACCATGAAGTTCTCGCAAAGTCCGAGCTTGACGCGGGACGGATCCTTGACGCGGATGAGCCGCGCCGTATAGCCCGACTCCTTCATCTGCAGGATGTCCATGCCCGCGTCCTCATAGATGGTGGTGACGTGATAGCCGCCCGCGGTGGTGCGGGGCGCGGTCGCCGCCGTCGTCGCTTTGGTGACGGTCGTCGTCGGGTTTTCGGTCTTGTCGGTGCCCGTGGTATCGGTCGCCGCCGTGGTGGCGGTGGTGGCGCTCACGGGCGGATTGGTCTTGACCATGCCGACGTCGGTGCTGCCGTCGGGCGACTCCACGCGGTTATCCTCCACGATCTTGTCGATGGTCTCCTGCGAAAAGAAGAACGTCGCAAGCCAGGGGTTCGAGGTGTGCAGCGTCATCAGCACATACTGCGTGCGCGCCTTCGGGAAAAACGGCGTATAGAACACGGTCAGAAAGCCGATGACAATGACTGCCAACAGCCCGCCGATGCCGATGCCGACCCATTTCAATACCTTCAGCACCTTCTGCAAAGCGCCGTTTTTCTCCGTGCGCCGCTTGGTGCGGATATGTTTTGCCATGCCTTTATATACTCCTCATATTATGTATTGCTCACATTCTATCACACCCTCTCCCGAAAACGCAATAGGCGACAGAAAAAAATCGTGCGGTTTTCGGCAAAAACCATTGACAATTTTTTGAAATTGGCGGAGAATAGAAAAAAACAAACGGCGGGAGTGTGTCGGTATGCGGTTTTGGGAACGGTTGCGCAAGAGTACAGCGCTGCTTGCAGCAGTGCTGCTTTTGTGCAGCACTGCTGTGAGCAGTGCCACTGCCGCGGCGGAAACGACGACGGCAACAGCGGCAACGACGGCAACCGCACCGGATGAACCGACAACAGAGCCGACAGAGCCCGCCGCGCCGGTGACCGAGCCGATCGTCCCCCACCGTGTGCTCATCGACGCCGACACGCCGCTTGACGCATCGGCACAGTGGATCGGGGCTTTGGGCGCGGAGGACTATGCAAACGCGCACTTTGAGGACGGCAGAAACGGCAAAAAAGCGCTGCGCTTTGACGGCACACAGTATATGCTCGTCGACATGCGGAACAGAGAAGCGCCGTTCACCCTTTCCTTTTTCGTGAATTGGCAGGCGGATCTTTCCGCCGAGGAAGCCGCCGGGCAATATCTGTTCTCCGTCAAGCTTAAGGACGCCGAGGACGGGCTTTTCTGTCTCCCCTGCGCAAAGGACACGGCGGAAAACGGCGACATCATCAACGGGCTGTTACTGCGCGCAGTGTGCTATCAAAAGGACGGCTGGCAACGGCAGAGCTTTTACTATCCCGCCGCGCGCACGGTCTCAAACGGCTTGCCCGTCTATACCTGGCATCACATCGCCTTTGTCGCCGGGCAGCGCAGCGTCTCGCTGTATCTGGACGGGCTTTTGTGGAAAACGGCAGAGCTCGATTTTGACTACAGCGCGCTGAAAGCCGACTCCCTGCTCATCGGCGCAAACGACACCGTCAGCGCGCGCTTCACCGGACTCATGCAGGATCTGCGGCTCTATGACAGGGCGCTGACGGCAGAGCAGGTGTGCCGTCTGGCGCAGGATGCCGATCCGTTTGATCCGACAGTGACCGTGACGCCGCGAACCTATGCCCCGATAGCGGCAAAGGAAGTGTTCCTCGAAAAGACCTACACAGCGCAGACCGCCGACGGCAAAACGGCGATCGCACCGTCGACCGATCTTGCTTTTTGGGAAGCGCCGCAGGTGGATGCCGGACAAAGCATCACCGGCACGCTGACGATCGAAAACCGCAGCAAGCACACGGTGAACATGGCGCTCACCGCCGTCACGCTGCCCGAAAAGGGCACGGCGGCATGGGACTATCTCGCCACACTGCAGTTGACGGTGCAAAAGGACGGTGAAACGCTGTTTGCCGGTCCCTATGTCGAGGTCGCGGCAAAATTGCCGTCGATCGCCGCAGCCGACATGAGCTACAGCCGCAGGGTGCAATACACCGTGACGCTGTCGCGCGGGTTTGCGCAGGCGGGCGGCGTGGTCGCGGTCAACGTACCGTGGGAAATGACGGTGACGCTGGCGGACGCCAAGGGCAGACAGCCGCAGGAGGGGCGGCATGTCGCCCTGCTCGTTATCCTGCTTTTGTCGGCGGCAGCGCTGATCGCCGGGGTGTATTGCGCGGTGGAAAAACGGGACTGCCCGTTTTTCACGGTGTGGAACACCGTGTGGGAAAAGCACCTGCGCCCGATCATGAAAAAATGTGCGACAGCCTTGCAGCGCAAAAAGAAAATTTCAGATAGTCATTCAAATGATAATGATGGAGAAACGCCGCAATGACGGCGTTTCTTCTTTTTTATCAATCTTAACAAAGAATTCATACTTTTCTCTTGACAACCGCCGAAAGACGGGGTAATATAATAATCGTTAGCACTCCACATGAGCGAGTGCTAATACGGAGGTGAACGGTATGGAATGGACGCCGCGCAAGAAAAAGATATTAGCGGCGATCGTCGACGCGTATATTGAGACGGGCGAGCCGATCGGCTCGAAGTTTCTGGTGGAGCGTTTGGAGGAGCAGGTCTCATCCGCTACCGTTCGCAACGTGATGGCGGAGCTTGCGGCAGAGGGGTACCTCGAACAGCCGCACACCTCGGCGGGACGCATCCCGACCGCACCGGCGTTTCGGTTTTATATCGACCACCTGATGCACGAGGATGCCCTCAGCGACGAGGATCAGGAGAATATCGACACGGCGCTGCGCCGTTTGTCGGACTCCCCCGATCAGCTGGTGGAAGAAGCCTCCCGCATTCTGGCGACCACGACGGGCTATGCCGCCGTGACCACCACCCCGGATCAGCACGGCTCCGCCGTGCGCCGCATCGAGCTGATGCCGCTGTCCACGCGGAAAGCGGCGATGCTGCTGGTGACCGACTCCGGCGTTTTGCGCAACCGCACCTGCCGCTTTGAGCAGGAGGTGCAGCTTGCCGAGCTGGACAAATTGGCAGAGGTGCTGCGGATGCGCTTTGTGGGCGTGCCGCTGGCGCAGATCTGCCTTGCGGATATTCAGGGGCTGCTCGGCGCGCTGGGCGCCGCCGCCGAAAAATATTCGCCGGTTTTGGTAGCGTTTTACGGGCTGGTGCAGGAATCCGCCGATTCGGAGGTGCTGCTCACCGGTCAGCTCAATCTCTTGCAGCATCCGGATTATGCACCGGAGCGGGCAAAGTCGCTTCTGACATTTCTCGCGAAACGGGAGCAGCTGGCGGATATGCTGCAAAAGCACGCGGACGGCGAGACGGGCATGCAGGTGCTGCTCGGCAGCGAAAGCAGCTGTGACGCACTGAATGACTCCAGCATCATCACCACCCAGTATTCCTCCGGCGGCAAGGCGCGCGGGACGATAGGGCTTATCGGACCGATGCGCATGGATTATGCGTCCGCCATCCCGAAGGTCGAATATTTCGCCAAGGCGGTGGGCAGAATTCTCAGCGATATGCTGGAGGAGGACAAAGGAGACGAGTAGCGTGGAAGAAAACGAAAAGAAAGCGGCAGCCGCGGAAGAAAAGCCGCAGGCGGAGACCGAAAAGAAAGAAAAGAAAGAGAAAAAGGCGGACGCGGCGGAAAAACAGGCTGCAGCGGACGCCGCTCTCGAAAAGCTGCAAAAGGAGCTTGACGATTGCCGCGATCAGTACCAACGGGTACTCGCGGAATACGCCAACTACAAGCGCCGCACCGAACAGGAAAAAGAGCAGCTCGGCGCATTCACAAAGGCAGAGATCCTAAAATCTCTGCTCACCTCTCTCGACAACATGGAGCGCGCCATCGACGCGCCCGCCGGAGAGGAATACAAGACCGGCGTCGACATGGTCATGCGCCAGTTCCGCGAAACGCTTGAAAAGCTGGGACTGGAAGAGATCGCGGCGGACGGTCAGGCGTTTGACCCCTCACTGCACAACGCGGTGATGCGTGAGGACGCCGACGGGGCAGAAGCGGACACCGTGACCGCCGTCCTGCAAAAGGGCTATAAGCTCGGTGAACGCGTGTTGCGCCCCGCAATGGTTAAGGTAGCCAACTGACACACATAAGTGAGATATATTGGAGGTAATTATTATGGCAAAGATTATCGGTATTGACCTTGGTACAACCAATTCCTGCGTTTCCGTTATTGAGGGCGGCGAGGCTGTCGTCATCCCCAACGCCGAAGGCGCGCGCACCACGCCGTCCGTCGTGGCATTCAAGAAAGACGGCGAGCGCATCGTCGGCAGAGTTGCAAAGCAGCAGGCGGTCTCGAACCCCGAGCGCACCATTTCTTCCATCAAGAGAGAGATGGGCACAGCGCACAAGGTGACCATCGACGGCAAGGACTATACCCCGCAGGAGATTTCCGCCATGATCCTGTCGAAGCTGAAGCAGGACGCGGAAGCCTATCTCGGCGACAAGGTGACCGAGGCGGTCATCACCGTCCCGGCGTATTTCAGCGACGCACAGCGCCAGGCGACGAAGGACGCCGGCAAGATCGCGGGACTGGAAGTCAAGCGCATCATCAACGAGCCGACGGCGGCGGCGCTCGCCTACGGCATCGACAAGGAGACCGACCAGAAGATCATGGTGTATGACCTGGGCGGCGGCACGTTCGATGTGTCCATCATCGAGATGGGCGACGGCGTGCAGGAGGTGCTGG
>URNF01000036.1 GCA_900549155.1 uncultured Oscillospiraceae bacterium
CTCAACATTCTGCCGCACGGTCAGCCACGGCAGCAGTCGATTCTCCTGAAACACCATCGAGAGTTCCTGCGGCGCGGTCACCGTGCCGCTTTGCGGCGTCAGCAATCCCGCCAGCAGATGCAGCACCGTGGTTTTCCCGCAGCCCGATGCACCCGACAGCGAAACCGCACCGCGCGTCGGCAGCGAAAACGAAACATTTTTCAGAATCGGATGCGCGGGATAGGCAAACGAAACATCCTTCATGCCGAAGCTCATTTCCCCGCACCCCCTGTCTTTATGCTGTATTTACCCGCAAGGCGGCGCAGACAGACCGACAAAAGCCGTTCCAAAAGCACGCTCAGCAGAATGACCACTGCCGTCCAGGCGAACACCTCCGGGGTCTCCAGATAGATCTTCGCCAGATACAGCCGTTTGCCGATCGCCGCTTTCGGCTGACAGATCACCTCGGCGGCAATGCCGGACTTCCACGCAAAGCCGAGTCCCGTCGTGACCGCCGTGAGAAAATACGGCATGACGGCGGGCAGGCGCACCTTCATCAGCGTGCGCCATCTGCCCATGCGAAAGACCTTCGCCATTTCCAGCAGCTTCGGATCGGTCTCCCGTATTCCCTGCTGCACATTGTTCCACACCACCGGCAGCACCATCAGCCCGCAGATGAACGCAGGCAGCACACCTGTCGGCAGCCACACAAGCGCCAAAATGATGAACGATGCCACGGGCGCCGCCTTGACAATGTGCAAAACGGGCGAAAGCAGCGTGTGCAGCAGCGAAAAGCGCACCGTCAGGATCGCCAGCACACAACCGCCGACGACCGCCCCCGCAAAACCGATCAGAATGCGCAAAAGCGAAATGCCGACCGTTTGCCAAAAGGACAGCGTCTGCACATTGTGCCACAGCACCCGCAGAACGGAGAGCGGCGACGGCACCAAAAGCTCTTGACCGACCAGCAGGCACAGCACCTGCCACACCGCCAGCCAGAACACGGCGACCGCCGCGCCGATCACGATCCTTTTTCCTTTACTTCTTATAGTAGAACCCGTCATCCGGCATCGTTCCTCCGACAGAACTGGGGTTGGCGTCAAACAGCACCTTGAAATAGCCGGTGATCTGCTTCTGCATCTCCTCACCCGCCACAAACGTCAGGTTGCAGTTCGGAATTGCCTGCTTGGCGACCGCCGCTTTCGGGATGATCTCATATTTCTCGCACAAAGCTGCTGTTCCGTCGACATCGCTCTTGGCAGTGTTCAGAGAGGTCTCATACTCCTTGAGGAACGCCGCGATCGCCTGCGGGTTCTTCTCGGCAAACTCACGGCTCACAATGACGCAGCCCATCATCAGCGCGCCCGCATCCTGTTTGTTCCACTCCGCCGTCACATCCAGCGCCATGCGCACGGTGTTGTTCTTCACACGGATGGTGGTCGCGACCGGTTCGGGCACCATGGCGATCTGCGCTTTTCCGCTGACCATCAGCGTCGCCAGCTCGTCGTTTTCCGCCACAAACTTCAGTGTCACGTCCTTGTCGGGATCGAGACCGTTTGCTTTCAGCAGATAACGCAGGATATATTCGGGGTTTGCGCCCTCGCCGGTGGAATATACCGTCTTGCCCTTCAGATCGGCGATCGTCATTACGGTGTCGCCGTTTTCCATGATGTGCAGCACGCCCAGCGTGTTGACAGCCAGGATCTGCACCTTGCCGCCGGTCTTTTTATACAGCGCCGCCGCCAGGTTGGTCGGCACAGCGGCGATGTCCGCCTCGCCCGTCACCACACGGTTGCCCGCATCGGCGGGAACGGACACCAACGAGAAGGTGTAGTCGTTCTGTGCCGTGCCGTCCTCCTGCGCTTTCCACAGGTTGGCAAAGCCGACACCCGTCGGACCCTTGATGCCGCAGACGTTGATCTTCGTCTTTTCCGCGGGAGCCGCGGTCGTTGTCGTGGTCGTCGTGTCCGCAGCGGGCTGCTTGCCGCAAGCCGCAAACGACAACAGCAGCAGTGCCACCGTCAAAATTACCATCAGTTTTTTCATGTTGATTTCTCCTTTTTTGTATCATTACCGCGCCGTGGCGCGATCATTACCGTATTTGCATCCGCTTGCCTGCGCGGGACAGCCGTCCCGCCGCTTCCAGGCGGTCAAGCGAGCGATAGAGACTGGATCTGCCGACATCCAGCGCCCGCGCCAGATCGCAAAGGCTGCCGGAAAACCGCACCGTGCCGTCTGCATCCGCATGATCGCACAAAAACCGCCACAGACGGTCATCCGCCTGCCCGCCCGTGTAGGTGGTGATGCGGCGATTGAGAAAGCGGATGCGATCGGTGAGGAAACGGATATAATTTTCCGCCAGCTGCGGATAGCACGAAAACCACGCCGAAAGCTGCTCCTGTCCGATGAACAGCACAGCGGCATCCTGTGTGGCATACACCTCGGTCACAAAGGTCTCCCCCTCGCCGAAAACCGCCGTCACACCGCAGATGTCTCCTGCCGCAAGCGTGTTGAGAATGGCACGTCGACGCCCGTCGGCATCGGAGACCACGCGCAGCTCGCCCTCCAGCACCAGCGCCAGCGCATGGTGAAAGGACGCAGGCTCATAGACCGTTTCGCCCTTGTGAAAAACCTGCGGCGCCGCAAGCGCCGAAAAAAGTGACGAAAGCGTTTCTTCCTTCAGCCCGCGAAACAGAAAATTCTGCGAAAGCACCTGCAGCTGCTCTTTCGTCGGTTGCATGCCCCACACCTCTCTTTTTGTCCCAAATGGGACAAACTTGCTTGCAGAGAACAGTATATACCCTTTTTCCCCCGTTTGCAAGCATTTTTTGCACAAAAAATTGAAACAACAGAATAAAAATGTACATTGACAGAAGCCGATCACATTCGTATAATGAGGATGTACTTATCGGTACAGACTGAAAAATTGAACGGAGGATTTTTTATGGCAAACAGATTTGTGTTGAACGAGACCAGCTATCACGGCGCAGGTGCGATCCGCGAGATCGCCGCCGAGGTGAAAGGCAGAGGCTTCAAGAAGTGTTTTGTTTGTTCCGATCCCGACCTGATCCGCTTCGGCGTCACCAAAAAGGTGACCGATGTGCTGGACGGCGCTTCCATTCCGTATGAGATATACAGCCAGATCAAGGCAAACCCCACGGTTGAGAACGTGCAGACCGGCGTTGCCGCGTTCAAGGCGAGCGGCGCGGACTGCATCATTGCCATCGGCGGCGGTTCTTCCATGGACACCGCCAAAGCCATCGGCATCATCATCGCCAACCCGTCCTTTGCGGACGTCGTTTCGCTGGAGGGCGTCGCCCCCACTGCGCACAAGGCTGTGCCGATCATCGCTGTTCCCACCACCGCCGGCACTGCCGCCGAGGTCACCATCAACTACGTTATCACCGACACCGCGAAAAACCGCAAGATGGTCTGCGTCGATGTGCATGACATCCCCGTGGTCGCCGTTGTCGATCCCGAAATGATGTCCTCCATGCCCAAGGGACTGACTGCCGCGACCGGCATGGACGCGCTGACGCACGCGATCGAGGGCTATATCACCAAAGGCGCCTGGGAGATGAGCGACATGTTCCATCTCAAGGCAATCGAGATCATTTCGAAGAATCTGCGCGGTGCTGTTGCCAACACGCCCGAGGGTCGCGAGGGCATGGCGCTCGGTCAGTATATCGCCGGCATGGGCTTCTCCAATGTGGGTCTTGGCATCGTCCACTCCATGGCGCACCCGCTGGGCGCTTTGTATGACACGCCGCACGGCGTTGCCAACGCCATCATTCTCCCCACCGTTATGGCATACAATGCTCCCGCGACGGGCGAGAAATATCGCGACATCGCCAAAGCGATGGGCGTTGAGGGCGTGGACGCCATGACGCTGGAGCAGGCGCGCACCGCCGCCATCGACGCTGTGAAGCAGCTGTCGCAGGATGTCGGCATCCCTGCCGACCTCAAGGACATCGTGAAGCCCGAGGATCTCGACTTCCTGTCTCAGTCCGCCTATGACGACGCCTGCCGTCCGGGCAACCCGCGCGATACCTCTGTTGAGGAGATCAAGGAGCTGTATCGCTCGCTGCTGTAAGCTATCTTTCCCCGAACACCCCGCAGTTTTTCTGCGGGGTGTTCTTGCGTATCCGCGCCGTTTCCGTTATACTATCCTATAATGAACCGAGGTGAAACGCATGAAATACGACAGCTCTTTCCGCAAACGCTACGGCAGCGCGCCCGTCGCCGTCAGCAGCAGCGTCGGCAATGTCCCCACCCATCCGCACATCCACTGCGAGATCGAAATGCTGTATATCCTGAGCGGCACGTCCGAGGTGGAGATCGCGCAGCAAGTTTACCGCGCCGAAAAGGGCGACGTGTTTTTTGTCAACCCCTTTGAGGTGCATGCCGTGCGCGGTATCTCGGGCGCCGACTATCATCACCGCTGCATCTGCTTTGACGCTGCGCTGATCGCAGACCGCCGACTCGCCGCTGCCATCACCGACGGCATCTGCACCGTTTGCCGTTATTTCAAGGCGGGCGACACCCTGACGCAGGCGCTCAGCCCGCTGTTTGAGGGGCTGTATGCGGCCGTGCGGGAAAACCGCATTTCCCTGCTTTTCGACGCGACGGCGGCGGTGTCGGCAATGTTCTCGCTGTTTTTGCAGAACGACTGCATCATCGGAAAAGAAACGAGCCGAAAAAAGCAGGCGTTTGCATCGGGCGTTTTGCACTATCTTGCCGCGCACTATGCCGAGGACATCCATTCCGGGGACGCGGCAGCGGCACTTTTCTATACCCAAAGCTATTTCTGCCGCAGCTTTCGGCAGCATTTCGGCGTTCCTTTTTCCGAATATGTCACCATGTACCGCCTGCTCAAAGCAAAGGAGCTGCTGCGGGACACAGACATGAAGATGACCGACATTGCCGTCGCCTGCGGCTTTTCGGGCGGTACATATTTTTCCAAATGCTTCAGAAAGCATATGAATCTCACACCCTCACAGTACAAAAAGTCAACAGAGGACTAATATACGTCAAAGAACGCCTATCCCGTTTGCCGCATCCGCACTATACTGTACGGTGAAAGGACGGGATACATATGGACTATAAACAGGCACTCCAAACCGACATTCTGCCGTTTTGGCTCGACCATGCCATCGACACCGTAAACGGCGGCATTTTCACCCAGCTGGACAAAAAGGGCAACCTCTACGGACAGGAAAAAAGCGTTTGGTTCCAGGGGCGGGCGCTGTGGGTATTTGCAAAAGCCTATAACCTCATCGAAAAAAACGCCGCCTATCTTGCAGCAGCAAAAACCATCTTCGCATTTTTGCCGCGCTGCACCGACAAAGACGGCAGAATGTTCTTCACCGTCACCGCAGACGGCAAAGGGCTGCAAAAGCGACGCTATTATTTTTCGGAGACCTTCGCGGCGATCGGCTGTGCGGAATACTATAAAGCCAGCGGCGACAAGCGGGCGCTCGAAACGGCAATGCAGTATTTCGAGGTCGCCTATGCCTGCTACACGGGCGCGCGCAAAACACAGCCGAAGATCGACCCCGAAAACTTCCCCGCAAAAGCGCTCTCCCCCATTATGATCCTGCTGTCCACGGCACAGATCATGCGCACGCTGCCGAACACGGACACCGCGCTCTACAGCCGCATCGCCGCCGCATGTGCCGACGAGATCCTGCACGGCGGCTTTCTCACACCCTATGGGCTTCTGGAAAATGTGTCAACGGACGGAAAGCCGCTGGATGCTCCCGCGGGCAGAATCGTCAATCCCGGGCATTCGATGGAAGCAGCATGGTTCTTGATGGCAGAAGGCCTGACCGTCAAAAACAGCGAAATGCTCGAAGCGGGCAAAAGGATCATCGACCTCACCCTGCCGCTCGGCTATGACGAAAAGCACGGCGGGCTGATCGCCTTCACCGACGCGCTCGGCAAGCCGCCGATGCAGCTCGAATGGGACATGAAGCTGTGGTGGCCGCAATGCGAAGCCATGATTGCCCTGCGGCTTGCGGGAGAACTGTTCGGCGAGGAAAAGTACCGCACGTATTATGAACGGCTTTTGGCATATACACAAGAGTACTTTGTCGACAGAGAAGACAGCGAGTGGTATGGCTATCTGCACTATGACAACACCGTTTCCACCACGCTCAAGGGCAACATCTTCAAAGGACCGTTTCACATTCCGCGACTGCATATGCTGATGGCGGTGCTCGATCGGGACGGTAAAATTGACGCTTTTATGCAGTAGAAAAAAGACGGGTACGGGCGTAGCAAACGCTTACACTGTATCCGTCCTTTTTTGTTGCACAAAGAGACGGATTTTTTCAAAATTTTACGTGAAAATTTCGTGTTTGCTCTTGATTTTTCCATAGTAGAGTGATATTATTTCACCAGGCATGGAAAATCATGGGCATGTGTTTTTGTTGCGCCCGAAAACAATTTTTCCGACGCACAACGCATGTAAAAAAACACCGCATCCCAAGCCGAACAAAACGGGCGGCTTTCACAAAAAAGGAGTGAATGCAATGGAGCAAGAGCAAAAGAAAAAAAGCGTGAAGATCGTGATCGTTGTTCTCGCGATCCTGCTCGGCATCTGTCTTGCCGCCCTTGTCGGCACACTGGTCTACAATTATGTACATAAAGACACCCCTGTCACCGCCACGGTGCCGGACAATGTGATCACGCCGGAGCAGGACACGACCCATCCGACTGAGGACGAGACCGCACCGACGACAAGCGCTGCCGATGACGCAAAGAAAAAGCAGCACGCGACGACCATCGCGCTGTATGACAAACAGCCGAACGACAACCATCCGTTCCGCGTCACCAACATGTTTCCGGGCGACAGCGAGCTGCAGTATTACCGCGTGCGGGTGTCCTATCACAACAATGTGACGGTGCACTTCAAGGCGGACATTCGCCCCGGCTACGATGTGCTGGCACAGGTGCTGAAGGTGAAGGTCGTGCTGCAAACGACCGGTGAAACGCTGTATGACGGCTTGATGCGGGACATGCCCGCAAGCCTCACCCACCGTCTGTCCGCCAAAGAAGAAACGACCGACGAGCTTTCCTATGCGATCACTGCCTACCTCGAGACCTCTGTCGGCAACGCCTATCAGAACACGGATCTTATCGCCGACTTCAAATGGTGGGTAACGGAACCGGAAAATCTTACGCCGCCGAAGACCGGCGACACCCGTAACATTTTCCTCTTTGCAGGCGTCGCCTTTGTGACGGGCGCCGTGCTTATCATTCTGGTCACACGCAGACGTAAAAAGGAGGATGCCGCAAATGGCTGAGCAAAAAACCGCAAAAAAACTGACCGGCGGCATCGTTGCCATCATTCTTCTCGCCGTCTGTCTGGTCATCACCTCTCTCGCCCTCGTTTATGCTTCCGTCGTCGTGGAAAACAACCTGTTCCACACCGGGACGGTCAAGATCGACTTAAACGGCGGCGAGCCGGTCATCCGCGTGCATGAATTCCTGTTCGAGCCGGGCATGACCGTGAGAAAGGACTTCTATGTGCAAAACGACAGCACGGGATCGGTGTATTACCGTCTCTATTTCAACGATGTTTCCGGCGGACTTGCCGACGTGCTGAACGTTACCGTGAAGGACGGCGAAAAAACGCTGTATTCCGGCACGGCAACGGAGCTTGCAAAAGCGAACGCCGCGGCGGCGGACGACATTCTGCAGGTCGGACAGCGCCGCAATCTCACCGTATATTTCTATTACCCCACCGACAAGGGAAATGAAACGCAAAACAGCGAGCTGACCTTCACCCTGTGCGCCGACGCGACGCAGACAAAGAACAACCCCGAAAGGCTGTTTGACTGAACCCGACGACCTGCCCCAAAAATAGCCGAGGAGAGATATGCATGAAAGCACTGAAAATTATCAAGAACATCGCCGTTTGGCTGGTTGTGGCGCTGGCGGTATGCATGATGCTTTTCACCATTGTGTCCGTTTCGACCTTTGACCGCGCCGACCGCAGTCTGTTCGGTCTCAAGGCGTTCATCGTCCTGTCCGACTCCATGAGCAAGACAGACTTTGACGCGGGCGACCTCGTGCTTGTCAAAGAGGTTGAGCCGCAAACACTCAAGGAGGGCGACATCATCGCCTACACATCACAGAACACGGAAAACTACGGTGCGACCGTCACCCACAAGATCCGCAAGCTGACGACCGACGCCAACGGGCAGCCGGGCTTCATCACCTACGGTACGACCACCGACACCGACGACGAGACCATCGTCACCTATGCTTATGTGCTGGGCAAATATCAGACGCACATTCCGAAAGTCGGCACATTCTTCCATTTTCTGAAGACCACACAAGGCTATATCATCTGCATTCTCATTCCCTTTTTGGCGCTCATTTTGCTGGAGGGCTTGCGCTGCATCCGTCTTTTCAAGCAATATAAAGCGGAGCAGCAGGCAGAGCTGCAGGCGGAGCGTGACAAGATCGAAGCCGACCGTGCCGAGACGCAGCGCATGATGCAGGAGCTGCTGCAAATGAAAGCGCAGATGGCGGCAAATCCCCCGGTCGCACCGGACGCTCCGGCAGCGCCGGTTGTACCTGTCGCGCCGACAGCGGCAGACAAAGCCGATACCCCCGACGAAAAGGTGTGACAACATCGTTGTGACCGCAGAAAACTGCGTTTACATACAATTCAAAATTTTTGAGGAGGAGAAAACGATGACAAACAAAACTGTCACCAAACGGGCATTGACGACCAGCGCGCTTGCCGTTCTCGCGTGCATCGCCATGCTCATCGGCACCACCTTCGCGTGGTTTACCGACACCGCATCGACCGCGGTGAACAAGATCGTCTCCGGCAATCTCCATGTGGAGCTGGCGTATAAAAACGCCGACACCGCTGATTTTACTGCCGCAAGCGAGACCACCAAGGTTTTCCGCGACGGCGCTCTTTGGGAGCCGGGCTACACGGAATATGTGGTTCTGAAGGTCAGCAATGCGGGCAGCCTGGCGCTGAAATATCGCCTCGGCGTCAACATTGCCGCCGAAGTCGGCAGCACCAATGTGCTGAATGATGCCTTCAAGCTGTCCGACTACATCCGCTTTGCCGTTCTCGACGGCGACAAGAGCACGCTTTCCCGCAGCGACATGATCGCTGCCGCGACGGACAGCAAGCTCATCAAAGAGGGCTTCACAAGCGACGAAACGCCGCTTTTCCCGAACGGCACCGAGGGCAAGGACACCGAAAAGATCGTCACACTGGTGGTTTGGATGCCCACCACGGTCGGCAACGAAGCCAACTATAAAGCGGGTGCCGCCGTTCCGTCCATCGACCTCGGCATCAATGTTGCCGCCACGCAGTACACCTATGAAAACGACAGCTTCAACGACCGCTATGACGAAGATGCTGCCTATCCCGTGCGCATCGACGCCGGCGTGAACGACGAGGGCAACACGGTTCTGAAGGACAAGGATGACGACCACACGATCAAGCTGACCGCGCCTGCCGGCTCTTTGAGCGACACGGTGGACACGCTGCATCTTGTGAAGAGCGAGACGGCAACGCCCGGCTCCATCACCGTCGGCACGTCGCAGAGCAGCAAGAGCTATGAGATCACGCTGAAGGATCAGAACGGCAAGGCTGTGAGCGCCGACGGCGAGACCCTGTTCGAGGTGGAAATGCAGATCGGCAAAAACCGCACCGGCGTCTCCCTGTATCACAACGGTACCAAGATGCAGAACGACGGCACGACGCTGACCGAGGCTGCCGACCACTTTGTGTATGACGCAGCGACGGGCTATGTCACCATGAAGGTGACCCACTTCTCCCCGTTCACGGCGGTGTACACGAAGGGCAGCTGGAGCGACTATGCTGCAGAAAGCTATGCGACTCCCGTGGATGAGACAAACAAGGTCATCACCATTGCTTCCGCCGAGGAGCTGGCACTGTTCGCAAAGCAGGTCAATGCCGGCACGAGCTATAAGGACTACACCGTAGAGATCACCGCCGACATCGATCTCGGCGAAAACAAATGGATCCCCATTGAAAAGTGGAACGGCACGTTCGACGGCAACGGTCATACCATCAAGAACCTGTATGTTTATTCGTATCCCACCGGATACGGCTACGGCTTCTTCAGAAAATTCGGCAACAGCGGCACCGCTGTCATGCGCGATGTCACCTTTGACGGTGCCAATGTCGACACCATCAATGCAAACGGCTCCGCCGTTATCGCCGGCTATGCCGCTTACTACGGCAATGCGGCGTTTGAAAACGTGACGGTCAAGAATTCCGCTGTGTCCGGCTTCGGCAAGGTTGCCGCTTTTGCAGGCATGGTGGAAACACAAGGCGGGTATGTCACGTTCACGAACTGCCATATCGCAAACACCGACATCAAAGCGGCTTATAACGCTGCCGGCTTTGCGGGAATTATCCATCAAGCCGTCTCCGGCGAGAAGAACACCGCCGAATTTGCCGATTGCTCTGTCGATGTCCGCTTCAACTGCTATGGCATCAACGGTGTCAAGGGCGAAGTGTTCGAGGATTATGAGGGTCTGTACATCCCCTACGGCGGCGACCACTATGCCGAGTCTGCGCTGTACTTCAATGAATTCAGCGCGCCCGGTCTGCCGGACACGGTGGATGCGATCATTCACAACACCGCATATAACATGAACCCCAGAAGCTGACCTTTGGCTTCTCTGCCCCTCCGCCCGCGCGGCGGAGGGGCGATCAAAGGGCATAAACACCGTTTGTGCCTTTTGATCGCTTTGATGTAGTCGCGGAATTCCGCCCTTACATACAGTAAATTTTTTATTAGGAGGAAAAGGAAATGACAAACAAGAATGTCACCAAACGTGCATTGTTGACAAGCGTTTTGGCGATCGTTGTGTGCATTACCATGCTCATCGGCTCGACCTTTGCATGGTTCACCGACACCGCTTCCACCGCTGTCAACAAGATCGTGTCCGGTACACTCGACATCGACGTGTACTACGGCGACAACGCCGAAGGCGGCGAAGGCACCGTGTGGACGAAGCTGGAGGACAACACGCCCCCGCTGAGCTTCCTCAGGAAGCAGGAGGACGGCTCTCTTGCGCAGGATGCCGGTATGCTGTGGGAGCCGAACGGCACCTATTGCCTGCCCGCGCTGAAGATCGTCAACAACGGCAATCTGGCGCTCAAGTATAAGGTGATCATCACCGGTATCAAGGGCGACAGCGAGCTGAACGACGTCATCGACTGGACCATGGTGCTGGACGGTGCCGACTTCGTGATGGGCAGCGAGCACAGCCTGGCAGCCAAGGTCGGCGACGTTGTCGATGCCGACATTCTGACCGTCAAGGGTCATATGTGGGCAACTGCCGACAACCATTATCAGAACAAGTCCATTGAGGGCATCAACATCAAGGTGCTGGCGACGCAGGATGCGGTCGAATCCGACAGCTTCGGCAACGACTATGACAAGACTGCCGACGGCACGCCGCAGTTCGATACCTGGTATGACCATATTGCTGCGACCGTGGCGGTGGATCCTGCGGTTGAGAATGTCATCAAGGACAGAGAGGTCGACCCGACCGTGACGGCGACCGTTCCCGCAGAAAGCACGACGGCGACCAAGCTCACGCTGATCAAGAGCAAAACGACCGCTCCCTCCACCATCACCGTGGACGCGGGCGCGCAGGCGGTGAGCGCCGACGTGAAGCTCGTCGATCAGAACGGCAACAAGGTCACCGCTGCCGACGGCAAGTTCTTCACAGTGACGATGCAGCTTGACCGCTATCTGACGGTCAAAGCATTCTATCACAACGATGTTGCGCTCACGAAAGCGAGGAGCGCGGCTGCTGTTTCGAATGCAAACGATCAGTACTATTACAACACCAACACCGGTGTGGTCACCTTCACCACCGATGACTTCTCCCCCTTCACCGCAATCGTCGCTTTCGACGGCGGCAACGGCACGGCGGCGCATCCCTACATCATTTCCACTGCCGAACAGGCAATGGCGATGGGGACGACCAGCAGCTACTATAAACTTGTGAACGATGTTGTGGTGACGGGTGAAACCGTTTTCAACAAAAAATGTACCGTCGACCTGAACGGTCATTCCGTCACGCTGGAATATCCCGAAGGCAGTGCTCCGCGTTTCTCCCAAAACGGCGTATTTACCGTTCGCGGAAACGGCAGTTCCCTGACCATCAATGACTCCAGTGCGGAACAGACCGGTGCGATCTACGGCACGGACACCCCCTATGACAAAAAGGTAACAAGCGTTATTTATGCCGCTCGAAACGCAAAAGTAATCATCAACGGCGGACATTTCTACAGCCGCAATGATTCCGCTTGCATCTACACCAACACCGCTTATAATGCTAACTCCGCTGCTTTCGTCACCATCAACGGTGGTATCTTTGAGGTGAAAACGCCCTCTAACGGCAAATATTATGTGCTGAACCACGAAGATAGAAACACTCCCAGCTGCAAGATGACCGTCAACGGCGGCAAATTCAAGGAATATAACCCCGGTGTCACTGAGGTCGATCCGGTCAATGCGTATACCGGCAAGATCGTTCTCGGCAGCGGCTGCACGACCACCTCTGAAGTGATCGACGGCGCTACATGGTATACGGTCAGCAAATGACCGCACCGTGTGCGATAACATGAGATAACAAAAGGAGGCACAATCATGACGAACAAAACCGTTACCAAACGGGCACTGGCGACCGGCGCACTTGCCATTCTCGCGTGCATCGCCATGCTCATCGGCGCGACCTTCGCGTGGTTCACCGATACGGCGTCCACCGCAGTCAACAAGATCGTCGCCGGCAATCTCGATGTCGGTCTGGAATATGCAATCGCATGGGACGCTGACGGCAACCCCACCGCTTGGGACGATGCCGAGGGCAAAACGCTGAACTTCAAAACGGCGGACGGTCGCACCACAAACATTCTGTGGGAGCCGAACTGCACCTATGAGCTGCCCGAGCTGCGCGTTGTGAACGGCGGCAAGCTGGCGCTCAAATACAAGGTCGTGATCAGCGGCATCGACGGTGATGCCATGCTCAACGACGTGATCGAATGGACGATCAACAATGCAGACATCGGCACCGAATATCATCTCGGCGCCGGCGAAACGTCCGGTCTGCTGACCGTCAAGGGGCACATGGACGAAAACGCGAACAACGACTATCAGGATCGCTCCATCGACGGCATCGGTATCACCGTGTATGCCACGCAGGATACGGTCGAAACCGACAGCATCAACGATCAGTATGATGCAAAAGCCGAATATGACAAAACGACCGTCTATTTTGCCGACAGCAAGGAAGCGCTGCAGCAGGCGGCGGCAAAGATCCAGTCCGGCGACGTGCTCAAGATCACTGCCAACTTCACAATGAACGGCGGCGTTCAGTTCACGACAAACAACTTCACCTTTGACGGACAGGGACACACCATCACCGGCAACCTCAATAACACCGGATTTTCAACTATGTTGCGTTTCGGTAAGGATAACGAATGGTGTTCCGATATTCTCGTGAAGAATCTTACCATTGACGGCAAGGGTGGCATCGCTCTCCATTTTCACGGAGGCACGACCTCCACGTTGGAAAATGTGAAGATCAGCGGTGACTGGCATCTTCCCATCAACTTCTATGGCACGCACGGTGGTGTGATGAAGAATTGCGATATTTCCAGCAGCTATGCCGACAAGTATTGCCATTCCTCCATCTTTGCCAACCAGCAGTCCGCTTTCCAGCTGGTTCTGCAGAACACGAAGGTTGACGGGCTGTTTGTCAACGCTACCGACACAGATTACCCCACCGCCAATGACGGCATCAAGCTCATCGTTGATGCAGGCTCCGAGGTCGGCGTGCTCCACACCAACAAAGATGTTACGAGAACTTTCTATAAAGTCGTAAATGGTGGCAAGGTCGGCGAACTGCTTGCTGACTGCTAAAGTTGCGACAACTGAAGGAGGATTTCCCATGTCCAACAAAAACACAACCAAACGGGCATTGACGACAAGCGCGCTGGCAATCCTCGCGTGCATCGTCATGCTCATCGGCACCACCTTCGCGTGGTTCACCGACACCGCGTCGACCGCGGTCAACAAGATCGTCGCAGGCAACCTGGACGTCGACATCGTTGATGCAAATGACCAGTCGCTGAACGGCAAACAGCTCAGCTTCAGAAACGCTGAAAAGAGTGCCGACATCCTTTGGGAGCCGGGTGCAACCTTCGAGCTTGATGCTTTCAAGATCGTGAACAAGGGTAAGCTCGCTTTCAAGTATAAAGTCGTTATCAGCAGCGCTATCGGCGATGTCAAGCTGCTCGATGCCATTGATTTCACCGTCAAGTTTAACAACAAGGAAGTGCCCCTTGCCGACTGGGATGGCATCCTGCTGCCCGACGGCAAAACTGCAACGCCCGGCACCGATGAGCAGGTGAAAGAGACTTCCCTCTTCACCATTTCCGGCAAGATGAGAACCGACGCCGGCAACGAGTATCAGGGCTTGTCCCTCGACGGACTGGGCATCACGGTATATGCGACCCAGTACAACTATGAAAGCGACAGCTTCAACAACGAATACGACAAAGATGCAGACATGACTCCTGACAATCTGGATCAGATGGGCAGCGCAAACGTGACCAAGACCGTTGACCCCGAAAAGGAAACATGGTTCTCTCAATCGGCGCAGAGCAGATTGTACGCTCCTGTCGGTTCCTTGCCTGCCGGTGATTACACGCTGAGAATCACGCCTCTGTCCGGCGGCAAAGTCGCTGTCGACGCCGACAGCGCCTCCTATGCCTATGATGTCAAGCTGCTCGATAAGGACGGCAATCCTGTCACGGCTGCCGATGGCACAACTTTCCGTGTTTGGCTGGAGATCGGCAGCGAACTGTCGAACGTAAAGGTCTATCACGACGGTGCACTGATTGAAAGCAACTATTCCAGCGCAGCGGGTGCGGTGGATTTTTACACCACAAGCTTCTCCACCTTTGACGTGACTTTTGACGCACCGGTTGCCATCGTAGGCGGCAAGACGTATCCCAACCTGTCCGCGGCAATATACGGTGCTAAGAGCGGTGACACCATCACCGTTTTGAGAGACTTCGCATCCGACGGTGCAACGATGAACAAAGCGGATATGAAGCTCACCATTGATCTGAACGGTCACACCATTACTTTCAACAAAGACAAATCCATAAGAGTGTACATGGGCGAGCTGACGCTCACCGGCACCGGCGTAATGCAGGAGAATACGCCTAATTATGCGCCCATCATTGTGATGCATAAGGATAATGCTCCCGCTGTTGTGACAGTCGGCAAGGATGTGACCCTCAAGGGCTGGTCCGGCATCATGATCAACCCGAAAAACGCTTACTCTAACACCAACAGGTATGCTCCGGTCATCAATGTCAATGGCACACTGATCGGTCAGACCGATACCAACGGTGGTGTCGGCGCCGGCCTGTATGTGAACGGTAAGAATGTCACCACGTCCCCTGCCATCACCGTGAACATCTATGAAACGGCTGTCCTCACGGGTACCGGCGCCGGCATCTATGGTGCCGGCTATGCGGTCTACAACACCTGCGGCACGATCACCGGCGATCTGACCGGCGTCGAGCTCCGCGCAGGCAAGCTCAATGTGACCGGCGGTACGGTCACCGGCAACGGTATTCCCACGACTGTCGAATCCAACGGCAACGGCGCGACCACTGTCGGCGCGGGCATCGCTGTGGCACAGCATACCACAAAGCTGCCCACAGAGCTGACTGTTACCGGCGGTGTGATCAACGGATATACCGCGCTGCATCAGAGCAATCCGGAAAAGAACGACGATGCGGCTGTTGCCAATGTGAAGCTGAGTGTTTCCGGCGGCACGTTCAACGCCATCAACGGCGGTGTCAACGCAGTTTACAGCGAAAACTGCACCGGCTTTATCACCGACGGGACGTTCTCGTCTGCCGTCGACGCCAAGTATATGGCAAACTGACCCAAAACGGTTCTTTTGTTGTCCCGCCACCCAAACGGGTGGCGGGCGATCAAAGGGCATATCCATGATGTGCCTTTTGATCGCCCTATCGTTGTGATCGCAGAAAGCTGCGCTTGCATACAATTCAAATTTTTGAGGAGGAGAAAACGATGACAAACAAAACTGTCACCAAACGGGCATT
>URNF01000037.1 GCA_900549155.1 uncultured Oscillospiraceae bacterium
CATCACCCAATGTAATTTTATATTTCGGGTGATTTGAACGATTTACAATTTCATAATACTGCATATTTAATTTCATCAAATGACATATTGAACGAAACACCACACAATGCTATAATTGAATGGCGAGGTGATGGTATGCCATTTAATTCTTTTGAAAGCTATCCGATGTCTTGGAAACCAAGTTTGGATAAAAATGCTCGTTCCCTATATCAAGCTCTGGCCCAGCAATTAGCCGATGACATACAAAATGGAATTTTGCTCCCCGGCACAAAGCTACCACCACAACGGGAATTAGCTGACTTTCTTGACATAAATGTAAGCACGGTTTCAAAGGCGTTTAAGTTATGCGAGCTAAAGGGTTTATTATCCGCTACTGTTGGCAGCGGTACTTTCGTTTCTTATGACGCTGTTTATAGTGGAAATTTAATGATCCAGCATGACAGAAATACTGTCATTAACATGGGGCCGACTGCGCCAGAACCATCGGGAAACGAATTTTTGTTGGAAATGATGCGGGATATGTTGAGTGGCTCCGAGGCAAAGCGTCTATTTAGTTACTATTCGGCTGGAGCTGATGAATGGCAAAGGGATGCCGCCGTTGAGCTGATGTCCTATTGCGGCTACCAAACAGTTCGCAGTCAAATCCTCTTTGCGGGTGGTGGACAAAATGCGTTGACGGCTATACTGGCATCCATGTTCCACAAGGGGGACAAAATCGCCGTGGATGCTCATACTTATCCGGGGATCAAGACGGCGGCAAATATGCTGGGAATACAGCTTATCCCTGTTTTGAGTAACCAAGACGGCATAGATACCGATATGCTGGAAACAATCTGCAAAGCTGAAAAAGTGCGGGGGATATATCTGATCCCGGCTTGTCACAATCCGACTACGGCGAGCATATCCGAAAACAAACGCAAGCGAATAGCGCAAATTGTCAAAGGATGCGGCTGCATACTGATTGAAGATGGAACATATCAAATTTTGCATGATGGAAACCGCAGTATTTCTGATCGTGTCCCTCATCAAAGCGTTTATATCGTTAGCTTGTCAAAGGGGATCGCTCCGGGTTTGCGGTTAGCATATATTTCCGTCCCTTCAGAATGTAAAATTGCCGTAGCTGATGCCCTGTATAGCTTGAATGTAGCAACTGCGCCTATGCTGGCAGAGTTATCTGCCCGGGTCATCGTATCGGGACAGTATAAACGGATTATAAAAACGCACCAGCAACATACCAAGGAACGCAATAAAATAGTAGATCGCTACTTTTCAAAAGATGTCTGCCTTGGCGGAGGATACAACATTTTTCGTTGGCTTTTGTTGCCCGATGGAGTTACGGGTGCGGAATTTGAAAATATTGCACTTTCAAAAGGGGTACAAGTTTTTGGGGCGGAGCGGTTTGCAGTGGGAAACACATCTCCCGAGAGAGCTGTTCGGTTATCTATCTGTACGCCAGAAACGCTGGAAGAATTGGAGGACGGTCTAAAAATATTATCTTCTATGTTCTCATCATAATTCAATAATTGTTCGCCACACAATTACATCATTGTGTGGCGATTTTTTGCATGATATAATATAAGTGTAAAATGAGAACATAGAGGAGGTTATTATGAACAAGCATTTTTTAATGGGAATAAAATCGTCTATACCAGCTTGTCTTGGTGTGATCCCTGTCGGCATTTCAATCGGCCTTTTGGCGATGCAGGCAGGGTTATCCGGGCTGGAGGCTATATTGATGTCCGTTATGGTGATGGCGGGATCGTCCCAACTAATGGCAATCAGTATGATTTCGCAGGGGGCTGCTTTCCCCGCAATTATTTTAGGAACTTTTTTTATCAATCTACGCCACATCGTTATGAGCAGTTCTGCTATGCGGAGAGTAAAAGGCACAACTTTATTGCAAAGGTTAATTGGCACATTTGCGTTGTGTGACGAGTCCTTTGCCATTTATTCTCTGTCGGACGATGACAGCTATCACTTTTTGCTGGGGACAAATACTGCTTTGTATGTTAGCTTTGTAGGAAGTACGATAGTCGGAACGCTGATGACAAGCGTTCTTCCTCAGATTGTTATTGATAGTTTCGGCGTGGCGTTTTATGCGGCGTTTCTTGGTTTGCTTATCCCAAGTATTAAGAAAAGCGGAAAACTGATTATATTGGTTTTGCTGACAGCCATTCTAAATTGGATTTTCCAACAGCTTATACCCGCAAGCTGGGCAGTAATTCTTTCGATGATGCTGGGTGCGTTCATTGGAGTCTTTTTTGTGGACGATATAGCGCCAAACGAAGAACAGGAGGCGTGATATGAATTATTCTATAATCTTACTTATTATTGGAATGGCTCTTGTTACATATATCCCGAGAGCATTACCGGCTATCGTGATTGAGCGATTGAAGTTTAACACAAGAGTTGAAAAATTTTTGCGTCTTATTCCCTATACTGCGATGGCGGCGTTAATTTTCCCGGGGGTTGTTTTTGTAGATCAATCTCGGCCCGAAATCGGGGTCATTGGCGGTGTGGTAGCCGGAATACTGGCGTGGTGCAAATGTCCCGTCATTGTTTGTGTGGTTGCAGCAATAGGAGCAGATATGATCCTGTATCTATCCTTTTAGCCTATGACTAAAGAATTACTATTTCTATTGTGCCCAGTGTGTAAAAGTAAGACGAGAACAAAAATACGCTATGACACCATACTACAAAATTTTCCTCTGTTTTGTCCGAAATGCAAACAGGAAACGATAATCAATGTAACAGCGTTAAATATCACCGTTATCAAAGAGCCAGACGCATAGACGCAGAGCCGATAACACGCAGATCTAATCCTGCGGTTATCGGCTCTTTTCTGTTGTTTTCGCAGAATAGATACAGCCCAAACACAAAACCGCTGCTCAACAATGATCTTGCGATTTGAGTGTCGAGGCGGTTTGAAACATCATATTTCAAGCCGCCGTTTTCCTTTTTGAAAAGCTGGAATACGGAGGGTGTATTAAAGTCGCCCTTTTTTGAGGACACGGCGGTATCCGGGAGGTATCGCCGTGTCCATTTTACTCTTTCATAGTTTACATGATCTTCTCCAGCTAAAAAAAGCGTAGCTCCCCCTCCGGGATCGTCTGGCTATGAACATGAAATTAGACAGTACATTAAATGTAATTATTTTTCATGCGTCTGCATGGCTTTGCGCTGTGCGGGCGCTTTTCTTTTATCCTCTGCCAGCTTCGAGACACTTTGTCCCGAGGTTGGTAGGGGCGGCCCCGGCTGCCGATCCCCGCCATCCCCCGTTCAGAACGACACCCACCAACAAAAATTCTGAACGGAGGAACATATAATGACTACTATCAATTTGAAGGACTTTTATTCTTGGTACACCCATGATGAATACATTGAGGTTTCTGACGAAGTGGCCGCCGAGCTGCGGGCCGACAAACTCTACGAACTGGCCCATCAGCGGCGTGTTGCCCGCAACAAGGCGCAGTATTCTCTCGACTGTGACGATGGGATCGAATACTCCGCTTGTGTCCATGAGCCGTCCCCTGAGGAACTGGTGGAGCGCATGGAGCGCTTTTATCATCTGTGGAACGCTCTCAACTCCTTGCCGGAGATTCAGGGCCGCCGGGTGGATGCCCATCTGATTGAGGGCAAGAGCTACCGGGAAATCGCCCGTGGGGAGGGCGTGGATAAAAGCGCTGTCCGCTGCTCCGTTCTGTGCGGGATTGAGTCCATGAAAAAATATTTGAGAAAAAACTTGTAATCAGCATCTCCATTTGAGCGATTTTTGTCCTTGGTATATGAGAGGAGCATTTCTTCTCCACAACGGAAAAGCGGGCGGCCCCGAGCATAGCGCGGGGAGCCATGCGGCGGGTGCGCTGTGACTTCCTCCACGGGAAAGAGCGAACAACACCAACGCCGAAAATGGGACGGCCATCCCACGGCCACGATCCGTAACAGGACAGGCTGGTAGCCAGTCCATCCGGGTTGCCGCTTTCCGTTGTGTGGGAGCGCCGAGCCGAGTAACACTGTCTGATGACGGGGCAAGAAAATGAGCTCGGCGCTCCCAATATCATAGGTAACTTCGAGACACTTTGTCCCGAGGTGTGAAATGGGCGGCACTCCCAAGAGCGCCGCCCATTTGTCAATCAGTTTTGGAGGAGGTATCTCGATGCAGACTATGAAACGCCGCACTACCTTTGCCATCGACGGCTACGAGGTATCGGCCACCTTTGCGGAAAGAAGCAATACTGAGGCAATGGCCCATGTAAAAAACATCCTGCTGTCCGCATTTGCAAGCCATACCCCCGAGCCCAGGTGCAAAGGCACAGTTGATGCCACCCCCGAGGTGAGGTATAATAATGATAGGGGGAAACCCTATGCACCTTGAAAAGTTCATATTCCCTGTGTGTATTAGCCGCTTTTTTGCTTCAAGTTTTGAAACGAGAAAGGCTGGCTAATATGAAAAAACGAGTATGTTGCTTATACAGAGTGTCCACCGACAAGCAGGTGGACTATAACGATAAAAACCAGGCTGACATCCCCATGCAGCGTAAGAAATGCCACCAGTTCGTAGATCAAATGGGCTGGGTGATCGTCCATGAGGAACAGGAGGACGGCGTGTCCGGCCACAAGGTACGGGCGGAAAACCGGGATAAGCTCCAGACGATCAAAGGGCTTGCCAAGCAAGGCAAGTTCGATGTCCTGTTAGTTTTTATGTTTGACCGCATCGGGCGTATCGCTGACGAAACGCCTTTTGTGGTGGAATGGTTCGTAAAAAACGGCATCGAAGTCTGGAGCACCCAAGAGGGCGAACAGCGCTTTGACAGCCACACGGACAAGCTCACCAACTACATCCGGTTTTGGCAAGCGGACGGCGAAAGCGAAAAGACTTCTATCCGTACCAAAACTGCCCTCGGCCAGCTTGTTGAGGACGGCGGTTTTAAGGGCGGCGTTGCTCCCTATGGCTATGATCTCATCAAAAGCGGGCGTTTCAACAAACGCAAGCATGAGGTTTATGAGTTTGCTGTCAACGAAGCCGAGGCCACCGTTGTGCGGGTCGTCTTTGACAAGTATGTGCATGAGGGCTTTGGTGCCCAGCGGATCGCCACCTATCTAAATGAGCTTGGCTACCGGGCGAGGTCGGGCAAGAAATGGCACCACGCCACCATTCGGGGAATTATCTGTAACCTCACTTATACAGGTGTTCTCCGCTGTGGCGAAAGCCGTTCCCAAACGCTGGCCCATTTGCAAATTATCCCGCCCGAGCTGTTTGAGGCCGCCCAGCATATCCGCACCAACCGGGCCAATTCCGCAGAAGAAACCCGTACCGTTCCCCGCAACATCAAAGGGGATACGCTTCTTTCCGGGAATGTGTTTTGCGGGCATTGCGGCTCCCGGCTCAACCTCACTACCAACGGCAAGGCTTATCCTTGCAAGGACGATCCGAACCGAGTGGTTAAGCGTGTGCGGTATGTGTGCTATGGCAAAACCCGCAAGCAGACCGATTGTGACGGCCAGACCGGGTACACGGCGCACATTCTGGACGGCATCATTGATAAGGTGGTACGCCAGATTTTTGAGCGTATGACGGCTATTCCCAAGAGCGAGGTGGTCAGTGTCCGCTATCGTGAAAAGATGGAGGAACGGAAAAACCTGCTTCGCTCTGTCCGGGCGGACTACGCAAAAGCCGCCGCCGAGCTGGACACGCTGAAGGCCGAGGTCATAAAGACGCTCCGGGGCGAAAGCGCGTTTTCCAAAGAGCTGTTGAGTTCGCTGATTGCGGATGGCGAGGCCAAATGCAATCAGCTCCAAAAGCAATTTGAAGATGCTCAGACCGCCTATGACGAGGGGGAGGCCATTCTCGCCAACCTCAACGCTCAATATGACGATATTATTTCGTGGGCGGCTATGTATGACACGGCAAGCATGGAGGCCAAGAAAATGATTGTCAACTGCCTGATCCGTCGGATTGAAGTGTACCGGGACTACAAGATACACATTGATTTCAATATCGACTTTGAGCAGTTCAGCGGCGGCATGGATATTGTTTCTATCGCCGCATAAAAAAATCTCGTTCCTTTCGGAACGAGATTTCAGAGCAGCTCTCCTTGAGATGGTGGAGATAAGCGGGATCGAACCGCTGACCTCTTGAATGCCATTCAAGCGCTCTCCCAGCTGAGCTATACCCCCATGTGTGGAGAGCTGCTTGTAAACAAATTGTTCAGTATTTAGTTTTCGGAAACAGGGGTGTGTACACGCTTGTGCCGGGCTCCCAGCTGAGCTATACCCCCATCTGCATCGCGGCGGCGATTGCCACCGACAACGACAATTACTGTATCATATTTTCGGTGGGTTGTCAATACTCTTTTTGCGGAATGTGCATTTTTGCAAAAATACGGCGGGAAAAGTACAAAGGGGCTGGACATTTACTCTGAAATCCGCTATACTGACAGGTGTAGTATCGATAGACTCCGTTGGAGTCTGACTGCCTTGGAGGGCGAATGATGGAACGCTGGGATCTGCTGGATGAAGAGGGAAATCCCACCGGCGAGACCATGCTCCGCGGTGCGTATATGCGCGCCGGTCAATACCACCTGGTGGTGCACATTTGGGTGGTGGACGGTCGCGGGCACATTTTGCTGCAGAAACGGTCCATGCGGCGACGGCTGATGCCGGGCGCCTGGGCGGCGACCGGGGGTTCTGCGATCGCAGGCGAGGACAGCGAAACGGCGGCGCGCCGTGAGCTGCACGAGGAGCTGGGTATTGCCACCGAGCCGGGGGAATTGAAAAAGATCGCGCGTTTGCGCCGTCGCAATGCTTTTACGGACATTTGGCTTTTGCGGCGGGACGTGGACGCAAAAGGGCTGCGCCTGCAGAAAGAAGAGGTTGCCGCCGTGCGGTGGGTGACCGAGCAGGAGTGGCGGGTGATGATCGTGAACGGGCGGTTTCACCACTACGGTCGCGCTTATTTTGATACCGTTATGCCCGCGCTGCGCGCGGCGAATGCCCCGATCAAGTGATCGGGGACTTTTTATAAAAATGGGTGAGTATGTATGACGAAATTGTTGGTGCGGCTTTTCATCCGCACGCCGGACGGGACGGATGAAAAAACGCGGTTTGCCTATGGCAAGCTGGCGGGCGGCACGGGCATTGCGTGCAATGTCCTGCTGTTTTTCATCAAGCTGGCGGCGGGACTTTTGGCATCCAGCGTGGCGATCATTGCGGACGCCTTCAACAACCTGTCGGATGCAGGCTCGTCCATTGTCACGCTTCTCGGCTTCAAGCTGTCTGCCGCTCCCGCCGACAGGGAGCATCCGTTCGGACACGGGCGGATGGAATATCTTTCGGCGCTTGCCGTGGCGGCGCTCATCATGGTGGCGGGCTTTGAGCTGGCGCTGTCGTCGGCAGAGAAAATTTTTGCGCCGTCGCTGCCGCAGGTCAATTTTCTGACGCTCGGCATCCTTGTCCTGTCCATGGCGGTCAAGCTGTGGATGGCACTTTTCTATCGCCGCATCGGCAAAAAGATCGACTCGGAGACGCTGGTCGCTGCCTGTGCGGACAGCCGCAACGATGTCATTTGCACCGGCGTGGTGCTGGTGTCGGCGGCGGTGAGCATGGCGTTCGGACTGGCGGTGGACGGCTATGTCGGTGTTTTGGTGGCGCTTTTTGTTTTGTGGTCGGGATTTTCTATCATGCGGGAAACGGTGTCGCCGCTGTTGGGACAGGCGCCCGACCCCGCACTCGTCAAGGAGATCAGCGACACGGTGCTGTCGTTTGACGGCATTGTGGGTATGCATGACCTGATGGTGCACAACTACGGACCGGGACGGGTGATCGTTTCGCTGCACGCGGAAGTGCCCTGCGATGTGCCGATCACCAAGAGCCATGATGTGGTGGACTGTGCCGAGCGGGAACTGAAAGAGAAATTTCATGTCAGCGCCTGCATCCACATGGATCCCGTGGACGTTGCCGACCCGCGCACAAAAGAACTGAAGCAGGTGGCGCAAAAAATTCTGAAAGAGGTCGACGAGCGCCTGTCGCTGCACGATTTTCGCGTTGTGCCGGGTGACACGCACACCAACCTCATTTTCGACATGGTCGTGCCGTTCGAGCTGGAGGAGCAGCGCAGTGCGCTGATCTTAGAGGTGCAGCGCCGCATTCACGCGGTGGACGGACATCTTTTCGCGGTCATCACTGCGGAACACAGCTATATTTGATACTTGAATTTTCAAAAGAAAAGTGGTATACTAACTTTACTGTTAACGGAAGGGAAGTGATCGCATGGAAACACCTGATGTGCCTCGAAGTTGTCGGCTGAAAAACAGAACAGGAGTGTTTTTGATGCGCGCTTCCCGACTCGGTTTCTGAAAACGAGTACGGGCTTTTTGTGCGTGCCTCCTGTTCGTTGGAACGGGAGGTATTTTTTATGGCAGAAGAAAAGGAGCAGCTTTTGGAAGAGCTGCTGGAGAGCCGACAATTCAACCGCGTGCGCGACATGCTCGCCGACATGAACGCGGTGGACATTGCCGCACTTTTGGAGGATCGCAGCGACGAACAGACGCTTTTGCTGTTTCGCCTGCTGCCGAAAACGCTGGCGGCGGAAGCGTTCGCCTATATGGAGCACGACACGCAGGAGCGACTCATCGGCGTTCTGACCGACAGGGAGCTGGCGTCGGTCATGGACGAGCTGAACATGGACGACGCCGCCGATCTTGTTGATGAGATGCCCGCCAATGTTGTCAAAAGGGTGCTGCGCATGACCGATCCGGCGGATCGCCGCATCATCAATCAGCTGTTGCTTTACCCCGAGGACAGCGCAGGCAGCGTGCTCACCACGGAGTTTGTCGATCTGAAGGCGTCAATGACGGTGGACGAGGCGCTCGACTATATCCGTCGCTTCGGACCGGACAAGGAAACGATCTATACCTGTTATGTCACCGACGCCGATCGGCATCTTGAAGGCGTTCTGACGGTCAAGGAGCTGCTGTTGAACAGCGGTGACCGCCGCGTCGGCGATCTCATGGAGACAAACGTGATCTCGGTCACTACGACGGAGGATCAGGAGCAGGTGGCGGCGCTGTTCGCCAAATATGACCTCATTGCGCTGCCCGTTGTGGACAGCGAGGGTCGACTCGTCGGCATCATCACCGTCGACGACGTCGTCGACATCATGCGCAAGGAGACCACAGAGGATATCGAAAAAATGGCGGCTATTTTGCCGACCGACCGTCCGTATCTCAAGACGGGTGTTTTCGAGACCTACCGCAAGCGTATTCCGTGGCTTTTGCTGCTCATGGTCTCGGCAACGTTCACAGGCATGATCATCACCCGCTTTGAAACGGCACTGTCTTCGGTGGTGGCGCTGGCGGCGTTCATGCCGATGCTGATGGACACGGGCGGCAACTCCGGCAGCCAGGCATCTGTTTCCATCATCCGCAGCCTGGCGCTGGGCGAGGTGGAATTCCGCGATGTGCTGCGCGTGGTCTGGAAGGAGCTGCGGGTGTCGATCGTGTGCGGCACGACGCTGGCGGCGGCGAACTTTGCGAAGATCATGCTGTTTGACAATTTGGTGCTCAAAAGCGGCATTTCGATGTCGGTGGCGCTGGTGGTGTGTCTCACCATTCTCTTCACCGTGATCATCGCCAAGCTGGTCGGCTGCACGCTGCCGCTGTTTGCCAAAAAATGCGGCTTTGACCCTGCGGTGATGGCAAGTCCGTTCATCACCACCATTGTCGACGCAGTGTCGCTGGTGGTCTATTTCCAAATGGCGACGCTTTTGCTGCATTTGTCTCTGTAAACCGAAGAACGCCCGCCGATCGTGCGATCGGCGGGCGTTCTTTTTTGTGTACATTATTTGTTGGCGGCTTTGAATTCCAAAAATTCGTCATAGGTCATCTTCTTGTCGAGCAGCTTGCCGTCTTTCAGCTCCATGATGCGGTTGGCGACCGTTTGCACGAACTGATGGTCATAGGACGAGAACAGCACGATGCCGGGGAAGGCGGAAAGTCCGTCGTTCACGGCGGTGATGGATTCAAGGTCGAGGTGGTTGGTGGGCTGGTCGAGCATCAGCACGTTCGAGGAATACATCATCATGCGGGACAGCATGCAGCGCACCTTTTCGCCGCCGGAGAGCACCTCGACGGGCTTTAACACATCGTCGCCGGAGAACAGCATCTTGCCGAGGAAGCCGCGCAGATAGGTCTCGGTGTTGTCCGCCGCATACTGAGACAGCCACTGAAGAATGGGCAGCTTCACACCGTCGAAATAGGCGGAGTTGTCCTTGGGAAAATACGAGGTGGTGATGGTGCTGCCCCATTTATAGCTGCCGCTGTCCGGCTCCAGCTCGCCGTTGATGATCTTGAAAAGCGTGGTGGTGGCGATCTCATCCTGTCCGACGAATGCAATCTTGTCGCCCTTGTTGACACGGAACGACACATCGTCCAAAACCTTGACGCCGTCGACGGTCTTGGTGAGATTTTCCACAGTCAGGATCTCCTTGCCCGGCTCGCGCTCCATTTGGAAGCCGACATACGGATAGCGACGGGAAGAAGCGGGCATTTCCTCAACCGACAGCTTTTCGAGCAGCTTGCGGCGGGAGGTCGCCTGACGCGACTTGGATTTGTTGGCGGAAAAGCGCTCGATGAAGCTCTGCAGCTCGCGGATCTTGTCCTCGCGCTTTTTGTTCTGATCGCGCATCATTTTCTGCATGAGTTGGCTGGACGCATACCAGAAATCGTAGTTGCCGACATAAATCTTGATCTGCGTGTAGTCCACGTCCACAATGTGGGTGCAGACATTGTTGAGGAAGTGGCGGTCGTGGGAGACCACGATGACCGTGCCCGTGTAGTCCATGAGGAAGTCCTCAAGCCAGCGGATGGAGTCGATGTCCAGGTGGTTGGTCGGCTCGTCGAGCAGGATGATGTCGGGATGACCGAACAGTGCGCGTGCAAGGAGAATTTTCACCTTTTCGCGGTCGGGCAGGGTGGACATGAGATCATAGAGATGCTCGTCGCCGATGCCGAGTCCCTGCAAAAGCTGCGCCGCCTCGGTCTCGGCGTCCCAGCCGTTCATTTCGGCAAATTCGCCCTCAAGCTCCGCCGCCAGCGCGCCGTCCTCGTCGGAGAAATCCTCTTTGGCATACAGCGCGTCTTTCTGCTTCATGACCTCATACAGGCGCGCGTTGCCCTGGATGATGGTGTCGAGAACGGTGAATTCGTCATAGGCATAGTGATCCTGCTTCAAGACCGACATGCGCGTTTTCGGAGCGACGATGACCTCGCCCGTCGACGGCTCCAGATCGCCGGAGAGAATCCGCAGGAAGGTGGATTTGCCGGCACCGTTGGCGCCGATCACACCGTAGCAGTTGCCGGGGACAAATTTCAGGTCGACATGCTTGAAAAGATTTTGTCCGCCGAAGTTTAAGCTGACATCCGATACTGTAATCATGTAGTAATCCTCACTTTAATTTTTCAGTACGGCGTCGAAACACACGGTGAAAAGACCGCGTGCGTCCTCGAAGCGCCCGTCGCTGTTTTCCGCACCCATGAGAATGGCGATCAGGGTGACGCCGTCCTTTTCGGCGCTTGCCGCCAGACAGTAGCCTGCCTGGTCGGTGTGGCCGGTCTTCATGCCGGTCGCGCTGTCAAAATAATAGCGCGTGCCGGTGCGCAGCAGATAGTTGGTGTTATACCAGGTGACGCCGCTCTCGCCGGACAGGAAGCTGCGGGTGACCTGCGCTTCGCTGATGACACCGGCGATGGTCGGCTGCGCATAGGCATATTTGGCGATGCGCAGCATGTCGGCGGCGGTGGTATAGTGGTTGACGTTGTGGATGCCGTCGGGATTGGCGAAATGCGAATGCGTCGCGCCGAGCTCGGTGGCGGTCGTGTTCATTTCGCGGCAGAACATGGCGATGGCGTCCTTGGCGGACAGGTTGCTGTTGTTCGCAATGATCCTGCCGACGTTGGTCGCCGCAACATAGGCGGCGTCATTGCCCGAGGGCAGCAGCATCGCTTCGAGCAGCGTTTGCAGATCGAGGCGGTTGCCGATGCGCAGATAGGCGCGGCTGGATTCGGGGTCGATGAGACGGATCTCGTCGCCCACCGTGAAAACGGTGTCCTCTTTGGCATATTTGAGCGTGACGATCGCGGTGAGCAGCTTCGTCATGCTGGCGGGATAGCACTTGGTGTCCGCCTGCTTGCTGTACAGCATGGTGTCGTTTTTGACGTCATACAGCACGATATACTTCGAGGTGGTGTTGTCGTCCACAAATTCCTGCGGCAGCGGCATGGAGACCGTGACGGCAGGAGTCGGCTCCGGGTCGTCCGTTGTCGGGTCTGTCGGCTTGTCGACAGGCTTTTTCGGCAAGAAGACGGTCAGGAGAATGACGGAAAGCAGCAGCACGACAACGGCAATGCCGATGAGCACCAGCAGCTGACGGCGGACACGGCGCCGCCGATGATAAACGGTATTTCCCATGTTTTTCGTCCCTTTTGTTTCATAGTCCTTACTATTATATAGGAAAATCGGGCGAAAGAAAAGCCTTTTTTGAAATTTTTTATTGCAGCGTCGTGCCGGGGTAGTAATGCGCGAGGATCTCCGTATAGTCTGCACCGGCATTTGCCATATATTTCGCACCCGTTTGACTCATGCCGACATTGTGGCCGTAGCCGTGCACGGTGAAGACAAAGCTGCCGTCTTTGTATTGCACGGTGAAGCAGGCGGAGCGCAGCCCGAGGGCGGTGCGCAGCTTGCCGCCCGTGAAGGTCTTGTTGCCGACGGCGACGGTTTTGACGAAGCCGCTTTTGGTGGTGTCGGCGTTTTGAAACCATGCGGCGGGGTCACCGTCCGCTTTGAAATCGCTTTCCAGCGTCAGAAGCGCGGCGGTGAGCTTGTCGGGGGCGACGGCGACGGTGGTCTCATACCCCTTTGCTGTAAGGTCGCCCGCGGAGTCGACGGGCTGCAGATACGGATAGTCGCCGCCCCACACATCCGCTGCCCTTTCGGTCAGCCCTGCGCTGATGGCGTGGTAGCAGGCGGTGATCGGCTCGCCGTTATAGAGGAGCTTTTGCCCCTTGACCGCCCGCACGGTCTCGGTGAGCAGGGTGTGCCATTTGTCATACTGATCGCCGAAGCGCTCCCGCATGCCCTTTTCCGTGCCGACGGTGAAAAGCGTTTCGGGGACGTTGGAGAAAATGCCGTCGGGGGATGCCGCGCGCTGCTTGCAATAATAGGTGTAGGCGGCGACGGTCTGCGCTTTCAGCGCTTCGACGGGGGATGAGGGCGCCATTTCGCAGGACACGACGGCGACAAGAAAATCCTCCTCGGAAAGGGTGAGGACATCGCCGGTCTTTTCGTTTTTCACGCGGAATGCCGCCGTGTCCTTTGTGTCGGCGGTATTTTCCGTCGGTGTTTCGGCGGCGGGCGGCGCGGGCTTGTCCGGCAGGGCGGACAGGGGCGCTGTCAGGACGATGAGCAGCGAGAGAACCGTGAGCAGAACATAGCCTTTCATACACAAAACCTCCGCTTGACTTACCCTCAAAAAAAGAGTATACTGAATTATTCATAGAAACATTCGGCAAAGATCGGGGAACCAGGTTATGGAAAAAGGAAAAGAGAAAAAGGAAAGTTTGAACATATCGGGCACCACCTTGTCCAGTTTATGCGCGGAGCTGCGGAAAAATAACCGCATCCCGCCGGAGAAGTTTGCCCGCTATCATGTCAAGCGCGGACTGCGCAACGAGGACGGCACCGGCGTGATGGCGGGGCTGACGCTTATTTGTAATGTGCACGGTTATGTTATCAACGAGGGTGAGCGTGCGCCGGTGCAGGGCAAGCTGACCTATCGCGGCTATGCCATTGAGGATCTTGTGCGCGGTGCGCAGGAAGAGGATCGCTTCGGATATGAGGAGACCGCCTGGCTTTTGCTGTTCGGCAAGCTGCCGACGGCGGGACAGCTTGCGGCGTTCATCGAGCTTTTGTCGGAATATCGCGAGCTGCCGGAGAATTTTGCGGAAAATATGCTGGTGCGCACGCCGTCTCCGAACATCATGAATCAGATGAGCCGCGCGGTGCTGTCGCTGTATGCCGAGGATGCCGATCCCGACACGCTGACCGACGAAAACGTTTTGCAGCAGTCCATCAATCTGTTGGCGAAGATGCCGAACATCATGGCGCACGCCTATCAGGTGAAGCGGCGCTATTATGACAACAAGAGCATGTATTTCCATCCGAATGTGCCTGGGCTGTCGACGGCGGAGACGATCTTACACAGCATCCGCGCCGACTCGGAGTTCACCGAGGAAGAGGCGCGCATTCTCGATCTGTGTCTCATGCTGCACGCGGAGCACGGCGGCGGTAACAATTCCACCTTTGCCGCACGCGTGTTGTCCTCGTCGGGGACGGATACCTATGCGGCGATGTCGGCGGCGATCGGGGCTTTGAAGGGGCCGCGGCACGGCGGCGCGAACATCAAGGTCATGGAGATGCTCGACTATCTCAAAGCGGGCATCGGCAACTGGGACGACGATGACGAGGTCGCCGCGTTTGTGGAAAAGCTCATGCGGGGCGAGGCGGGCGACCGCACCGGTCTTGTCTATGGCATGGGGCACGCGGTGTATACGCTGTCCGATCCGCGCGCGGTCATTCTCAAAAACTGCGCGTATGATTTGGCGGAGAAAAAGGGCTATGGCGCGGAGTTTCGCCTTTTGGAAGCGGTGGAGCGGGTGACGCCCGCCGTGTTTGCTAAGCTGCATGGGGAGCACAAGTCGATGTGCGCCAACGTGGATATGTATTCCGGCTTGGTCTATCGCACGCTCGGAATTGATCCCGATCTGTTCACGCCGCTGTTTGCCGTGGCGCGGACGGCGGGCTGGTGTGCACACCGCATGGAGGAGATCTCCACGGGCGGGCGGATCATCCGACCGGCATATAAGGCGATCGCCGGAGAAAAGGCGTATGTACAATTAGCGGACAGGGAAGGATGAGCGGTATGCAGGCGATCCGAACGAAAAAAGCGGCATGTTTCCTGACACTGGCGATGACAGCGGTCGTCACGGTGCTGCGGGTGGTGCTGATCCCGCCGACGCAGAATGTGAAAACGGGGCTGTTTTCGCTGAGCTATGTTGTGATCGGTGCGATGGTGCTGACCATGGCGGCGGCGCTTTTTCTGCTGCTTGGCGATGAAAAGGCGAAGAAAACATTGCCTGCGGTGCGCGGAAAGTGGCTGCTGCCGGTGGCGATCGTCGTGATGGCGGTGGGCGTTTGCGTGCTGCTGACGACGGTGTTCGAGGTCTACAACTGGGGCGCGTTCGGTGTGACGCCGCCGCCCACTAAGATCGTGACGGGCGCGATCGACCGTGTGACGCTGTTTCTGACGATGGTGTTCGGTATTCTGACGGGCATCTATCTTTTGCGACTCGGCTTTTCCTTCATCGAGGGCGCGGGCGAGCAGCGCGGGCTTTTGCCGTATTTTGCGCTGACGCCGACGTTGTGGATGTGGATGCGGCTGGCGCGGTATGAGGTATCCTATGCCAGCGCGGTGGAGATTTATGAGAGCTTCTATGACTTCGCCATGCTGCTGTTTTCCATGCTGTTTCTGTTCACCTGGGCGCGGCATGCCGCCAATGTCGGGACCTACCGTCCGCGGCGGCTGCTGTTTTATGCATTGGCCACGGCGCTGCTGTCGCTGTCGGGCTCTGTCGCACGCGTGGCGTTTTTCCTGCTCGGCGAGGGCGATGCCTACAGCGCGGGGCAGCTGGCGAGCGTGCCGGACTTTGCCGTCGGGTGCTTGGCGGCGGTGATGAGCCTTTACTGGGTGCTGGCGCCGACGGAGGAACCGACGGCTGCCGAAACGGAAAAGACGGAAACCGCGGAAAATGCGGAAAACGCGGAGGAGACGCCCTCAAAACCGACACAAGAGGATGAAAATAGCCTGTGAAATTTGGGCAAAGTAACGAAAATCACAGGGAGTTGGGCAAAGGTATTGCATTTGTGCCGCAAAAAGGCTAAAATGATAAACAGAAAAATTTGTTTGGAGGTTCATTGTTATGGCAGTTAAAGTTGCAATCAATGGTTTTGGCCGTATCGGT
>URNF01000038.1 GCA_900549155.1 uncultured Oscillospiraceae bacterium
CCCGCCGATGCACACGCATGCGGAAGATATGACATTGCGCACTGCTGCGCATCTGCCGCAGGATGTGCACACGGAATTTGTTGCTGTGCGCTTCGGCAACGTGCTGGGCAGCAACGGCTCGGTCATTCCGCTTTTCAAACGGCAGATCGCAAACGGTGGCCCCGTCACGGTGACCCATCCGGACATCATCCGCTATTTCATGACGATTCCCGAGGCGGTGAGCCTTGTGCTGCAGGCGGGTGTCTATGCAAAGGGCGGGGAGATCTTTGTGCTGGATATGGGCAGCCCCGTCAAGATCGATACGCTGGCGCGCAATCTGATCAGACTCAGCGGCTATAAGCCGGATGTAGACATTCAGATTGAATATACCGGTCTGCGTCCCGGCGAAAAGCTGTATGAGGAAAAGCTGATGGCGGAAGAGGGACTGCAAAGAACGGAAAACGAGCTCATTCACATCGGTGTGCCGATTCCCTTTGATGTGGACATTTTCTATGAAAATCTGGAACAGCTGATGGAAGCGGCATATGCCAACCGTGAGGATATTCGCGATATGGTGATGAAAACGGTTCTGACATACCATACGGCGGATATTTCGTCCGATAACGCCGAACAGCGGCAGCCTGCAACGGTGGGCAACTGAAGGTCTTTTGAGGTGCAAACATGATATTGGTTCTTTCCGGCTTTTCTCTCATCCTGCTGCTGTATACGCAGAAGGAGCGTTTTCAGAATCAGAAAAAGCTCTTTTGCATATTGATCGCTCTGTATCTTTTCGGCATTGCTGCGTTCAGAGAGATAACCGGCGATGCGATCGATTATGCCAGAACATATGCGCATCTTTCCGCAACCTCGTTTTCGTCACTGTTTGCGGACTGGCAGAACGATCAGGTGAAGGATTTTGTGTTCTATGCGGTGGCAAAGGTGTTTGCGGACATCGGCATCAGTGCGCAGGTGTGGATCGCTGCGATCGCGTTGCTGTTTGCGGTTGCTTTCGGTCGCTTTTTATACAAATTTGCCGACGAACCGATGATCGGCATGCTGCTGATGCTGACGCTGTTCTTTTCTTTTACGCTCACCGGCTTGCGGCAGACGGTGGCGCTGGCGATCATCTTTTTCTCCTATGAGTTTATCCTTGAGAGAAAACCGATTCCTTTCGTTCTGACGGTGGGACTCGCCTTTCTGTTTCATTCCTCTGCGCTTGTTTTTCTGCCGGCATACTGGATAGCCAAAATGAAATTCGGCTGGAAGCAGTACACCCTCATCGGTGTTTTTCTGCTCATTGCCGTTTTCAAAGGGGAGTGGTTCCGCCAGCTGATCGAGCTGCTCGCATGGAACGAGAGCATGGAGCGTTATGCACACAGTGACACGAAACTCTCATGGGCGGGATATATTATCCAGGCGTGTATTCTGTTTTTCTGCATTTTCGCCAAGAAGAATATGACCGAACTGTCTCAGGATAAGGCATACAGGCTGCAGGCGCTTTTGAACTGTATGGCTGTCGGGCTTTGTATCCAGAGCTTTTCTGCTGTGGTTGCTGAAGCGTTTCGCATCAGCACCTATTATTTTATGTGTTGTACCGCTGCTGTGCCGCTTGTTGTGGATAATCAGAAAAGCGGCAAGGATAAGACGATCATGTATCTCGGCGTAGGCGCTGCGTTGCTTGCCTATATGCTGTATGCAGGTACATACAGCAAACTGAAATTTCTGTTTTAGCGAAAACTGCAAACGAAAAAGCCGCGGCGGCACAGAGAGGTTGTTGGCAAAGGGATTATGAAAATTTTGCAGATAAATGCCGTATACGGATTTCGCAGCACCGGACTCATTATGTCGGACATAGAGAATATGCTGCAAAAGCACGGTGACGAGGCGTACTGTGTTTTTCAGCAGGCGGGTCCCGGAGCAAAGATAACGGCGAAGCACTATCTCATGAACAACAAAGCTGACAGACTGTTTCACGGCTTGGCTGCGCGTGTCACAGGTAAGCAGGCGTATGCCAGCAGACACGAAACAAAGAAAATGCTGCGCTGGTTGGATCGCGTAAGACCCGATATTGTCCACCTGCATAATCTGCACAGTAATTACATCTGTTTGGACATGCTGTGTACATATCTGAAAGAGCACGATATTCCCACGGTGTTGACGCTTCACGACTGCTGGTTTTTCACCGGCAAGTGCTCCCATTTTGCCGCAGTCGGCTGCGAAAGATGGATGCATGACTGCGGCAGTTGCCCACAGCTGAAAGCAGAGGTCCCGAGCCTGTTTTTTGACAATACGGCGTTTGTCCTGAAGGACAAAACCGACCATCTGAACGCCATACCGCGGTTGGCGGTCGTCGGGTGCAGCCGCTGGATCATGCAGGCGGCTGAAAGATCGAAATTGCATCCGAGCGTTTCGGAAGTCATCTATAACGGGGTCGATACGACGATATTTTGCCCGCATGTGTCGGATGTACGGCAAAAGTACGGGCTTGGAAATAAAAAGATCATACTGGGCATGGCGGACAAATGGCGCATGCCGCGGAATGAAAAAGCGGTTCGCGCCGTCACGGAAAACGCGGCGGGTGACACCGCTGTTTGTGTTGTCGGCTGTAATGATGCGGATAAGGCGTATTTTTCGCAATTCGAAAAAATCATTTCCGTGCCGTATATTGCCGACAGAGGCGTTTTGTCGGATCTCTATGCTGCTGCGGATGTGTTTGTGAATTTAACGCATGCAGATACGCTTCCCACCGTAAACATGGAAGCGATCTGCTGCGGGACGCCGGTCATCACCTTTGACTGCTGCGGCAGCCCGGAGCTGGTCGGGGAGAACTTCGGGTATGTTGTAAAAGAGGACGACACCGACGGGCTGAATGAGAAAATTCGGAGAATTCTCACGGACGGATTTGCCGTGGATGTTGAAATGGCGCAGCGGTTATACAACAAGGAACGTAACTATGAGCAATACCACTCATTATACGAGCGCTTGCCGACGAGGTGATGCGCACGGGAAGGCGTCGGGAGACATGAAAAAGATCAAACTGCGATTTATCATAAACACGCTTTCGGGCGGCGGGGCAGAGAAGGTGTTGGTGGATCTGCTTTCGCAGCTGGACTGTACAAAGTATGATATGCAGCTGCTGACCGTGAGCGGCGGTGTCCATGAAAAAGCAGTTCCGAAAACGGTGCGATACCGCAAAATTCTGCGCGGCAAATCACGGATCTTGTCCAAAATCGTTTATAAACTGCCGCCGCGCGTTTTCAGGTGCCTGTTTATGCGTGAACCGGCAGACATTGAAATTGCTTACCTTGAGGGCTTTCCCACCAAAATCGTTTCCGCCATGAAAACAAATGCCGGAAAGATCGCGTTTGTGCATTTTGATATGTCGGCAATGAATTTTCTGCAGGATGCCTATGCCACAAAGGAAAAATGCCGCAGATGTTATGAGGCGTTCGACAAGGTGTGCTTTGTTTCGGAAAAGGCAAAAAGCGGTTTCTTTTCCGTGGCGGGAGAGCTTTCAAACGCCGTGATCCTGCACAATGTGCTGAACACAAAAGAAATCATCGAAAGCAGCAAAACGCCGATCCCATATGATTACGGCACCGACGGGATGAAGCTCATATCTTTAGGGCGGCTGACAGCTCAGAAAGCCTACGACCGTTTGGTGAATATTGCAGCATCGCTGCGGGAGGCCTTTCATTTTGAGTTATGGATCCTGGGCGACGGTGAAGAACGCGAACGGCTGGAAAAGGCGGTTGCCGACAAGGGACTGGAAAACGTGAAGTTTCTGGGATTTCAGAACAATCCCTATGCCTTTTTGAAAAAAGCGGATCTTTTCATTTGTTCATCCGTTTTTGAGGGATACAGCACGGCGGTGACCGAGGCGATGATCCTGGGACTTCCGGTGCTGACGACCGACTGTGCCGGCATGAACGAGATACTGGACGGCGGGAAATACGGCATGATCGTGCCAAACAGCGAACAGGCGCTGGAAGACGGCATGAGAAAAATTCTTTCCGACGCGAAGCTGTATGACCGCATGAGATCCGCCGCGCGTGTGCGGGGCGAAATGTTTGCGGACAGCAAGAAATCGGTCGGGGCATATGATGAACTGTTTTTGGAGGTTATAAACGATGCAAGCGGAAATCAGCGTGATCGTGCCGGTCTATAACGTGGAAAAGACGCTGGACAGATGCCTTGAAAGCATTTTGTGCCAAACGTTTCAGGATTTCGAGATCATTCTGGTGGATGACGGTTCGACGGACGGCAGCGGCAGTATATGTGACTGCTATGCTGCGGAATATCCGCAGATCAGCGTTATTCATAAGGAAAATGAGGGACTGGGACCGACGCGCAACGTCGGCATAAGAGCCGCAGAGGGGAAGTATATATATCACTGCGACTCTGACGATTGGCTCAAGCCGGAATTGCTCGAAAATGTGCACGGGGCGATCGTCGATAATGATGCCGATGTGGCGGTATTCGGGTATGATCTGTTCACGGAAAAGGACGGCGAGATCGTCCCATACAGTCAGACTGTGCTTGCAGACGGTGTCTATGCAGGCGGTAAGGAGATCAAAAAACTGTTTTCAAAGGAGTATTTCAATTCCTTTGTCGTTTTGTCTGCCTGTAACCGCATGTACAAAAGGTCCTTTATAACCGACAACGGGATCTATTTTCCGTCGCTGCGCCGTTGCCAGGATATGGCATATTCCATGCTGCTTTTTGATAAGATCGAAAAGCTGGTGACGATCCATGACACCTACTATTGCTATATCATTCAGCCCGGTGTGTATAAGGGCAGATCCTACAGTGAAATGATCGACATCTATTGCACGATCTACTCCATGAGTGCCGAATATTTCGAAAAATGGGGATTGTTTGACGAAGAACTGAAGCAAAAACTGAACAGCGATATTTGCGAGAAGATCGCCAACTATTCTGCCTATGCGTGGATCGTCAAATATGCCGATCGGGAAAAGGAGAACATTTGCTGCCTGTTGGAAAATGAGACGGTCACAAGGATGTTTGCAACGTATCAAAACAGCAAGAAATCGCGGTTCATGCTGCTGTTTTCCATGGGTGTCAGACGGAAGATGAAACACCTTCTTCATATCACGGCAAAGCTGGTGATCCGAAAACAGCACCTTGACTGAAGGATGATGGGATATGGAAAAGAAACAGAATGTGCTTTTGCGGAAGATCTCCACGATGCTGCACACAAGAAGGATATTCATGAAAAAGTTTGCGGGGACACGGCTTTTCCGCCTGCTGCCGGATAAGACGGCGCTCAAGATACTCTATAAGAATGTGTTTTCCGAAACACTGGATCTCAAGGCACCGCAGACTTTTAATCAGAAGCTGCAATGGCTTAAACTGTATAACCGAAAGCCGGAATATACGCGGATGGTGGACAAGTATGAAGCCAAAAAATATGTTGCCGACATTATCGGTGAAGAATACATCATTCCGACCTACGGCGTGTGGGACAGCTTCGATGAAATTGACTTTTCAAAGCTCCCCGATCGGTTTGTTCTGAAATGTACGCACGGTTCGGGGGATGTGGTGATCTGCAAGGACAAGGCGCGGTTTGACTATGCCGCCGCAAAGAAAAAATTGACAAGATCCCTGCATGTGAATTATTATAAGATCGGTCGTGAGTGGCCGTATAAAAATGTGAAACCGCGGATAATCGCCGAAGAATATATGGTGGATTCATCTACACGGGAATTACGCGATTATAAGTTTTTCTGCTTCGGCGGACAGGTGAAATGCTATAAAATAGATTTTGACAGGACGACGGAACACCGCGCCAACTATTTTGACAAAAGCGGAAATCTGATCCGTGCCGGCGAAACGGTATGTCCGCCGATATTTGATAAAGAGCTGCAGTTGCCGCAGAGCATGCCGAAAATGCAATGTCTTGCCGAAAAGTTGTCGCGCTGTGCTCCGTTTTTACGTGTTGACTTCTATGATGTCGACGGAAACATATACTTCGGCGAATTGACCTTCTTTCCCGCCTCCGGTTTCGGAAGCTTTGAACCAAAAGCGTTTGATGCAAAACTGGGGGAATGGCTGGTTCTGCCGCGCGCGGGAGTGAACAACGGGTGAGAATAACCGTGCGTAACACAGTTGCGAGGTACATATGAATTTGAAAAAGCGTGCCCTATGGAATTTTTCCGCATCATTGGCATATCAGTTCTCCACACTGCTGCTCGGTCTGATCCTGCCGAAATACTATACGGAAGTGTTTGGCTCGGTATACAACGGTCTGAATCAAACCGTATCGCAGGTGTTGAGTTTGCTGTCGGTGCTGCAGTTCGGCATTGCGGCAGTGTCTATCCAGCAGATGTTTCAATATATTGCGCAAAACGACGAGCCGTCCATTGCGGCGATCTATTGGAACACCGGTAAGCAATACAGGAAAATGGGATGGGTCTTTCTGGCGGTTTCCGTACCGATCCTTGCGCTTTTTCCGCTGCTGATACAGGACGATCTTCCCAAAATCATCATTGTCCTTTTTCTGCTTTTCAGAATGATCGCCTCCGCCGGAGAATACTTTTTTCAGGCGAAATATACCATTATTCTGACCGCATACAATAAAAGCTATGTGATATCCGTTTTCAACACCGTGATGCTGCTTTTCAGCACGGTTTTGCATTTTTCCGTTCTCTTCACGGTGAAGAACATCATTCTGTATCAGTCGGTAGCGCTGGTTGCCACGCTGGTCAGACTGGTCGTTGTTTATGCCTATATCCGAAAAAATTTCGGCTTTCTGTATAGAAACAAGAATGCGGCAACTGTCGCGGATCACAAAACAAAACGCAAGGATGCGCTGATCAGTGAAATCGCGGGCATGGTGATCGACAGCACGGATCTGTTGGTCCTCAGCACGCTTTCGGGACTGGTAAACGCCAGCATCTATTCCATCTACAGCTTTGTTACATCGGGTATCGGGAATGTGTTAAGTTCTTGCAGGGAAGCGGTGTTTGCCGGTCTCGGCAAAACCTTCTTTGCGGATTTCGATGAGTTTCGGCGGAAGTTCGAGCGGTTTGAGTCTGTCTATTTCCTGCTGACATTTTATTTATACACAACAGCACTGCTGCTGTTCAAATCGTTCATTCTGGTATACACAAAAAAGATGGATGCGACCTATTATTATGTGGGATTGCCGATACTGTTTGTTCTCGCGAGACTGCTTGTCAATCTGCGGATTCCCGCCATCGTGACCATCAACACCGCCGGACATTTTTCGGAGGTGAAGAAGTATGCCGTCATTGAGGCGATCATCAACCTTTGCATTTCGCTCGCTTTGGTGAAGCCGCTCGGAATTTACGGCGTTCTGATCGGTACGATCAGCGGGGCTTTGTATCGAACGCCGCTGCTCGTGCGGCATTCCGATAAGTATATTCTGAAAAGAAAAGGCAGCAGATACTTGAAAAAAGTAGGCGTGTGGCTGCCGCTGCCGCTGATTGCCTACGGCATTTCGGAAACGGTCGATATGCCGGTTGACACGCTTGCCGGGTGGCTGCTGCTGGCAGTTGCGGCGGCTGTCGGCGTGCTTTTGCTGTTTATCCTTTGGAGCTTCGTCGCGGACAGAAGCACGCTAAAGGAATGCATCGGCATTGTGAAAATGTTTTTACACAGAAAGAAAAGGACGGAGAATCAGTAACATGATGAATTGGCACGACAAGGTACTGTTGATCACCGGCGGAACAGGCTCGTTCGGTAATGCGGTTTTGAACCGCTTTCTCAAAACCGACATCGGGGAGATCCGCATTTTCTCGCGTGACGAGAAAAAGCAGGACGATATGCGCCACGATTTCCAGGCGAAGATGCCGGAGGTCGCCGGAAAGATCAAGTTCTATATCGGCGATGTGCGCGACCTTTCTTCTATCAAAAATGCAATGCACGGCGTGAACTACATATTTCATGCGGCAGCGTTAAAGCAGGTGCCGTCCTGTGAATTTTTCCCGATGGAAGCGGTGCGCACGAATGTGATCGGCACGGATAACGTGCTGACCGCCGCCATCGACGAGGGCGTGGAATCGGTCATTTGCCTGTCCACCGACAAGGCGGCGTATCCCATCAACGCCATGGGGATTTCCAAGGCGATGGAGGAGCGCATCGCGGTTGCCAAATCCCGCACCACCGACAAAACGAAGATCTGCTGCACGCGCTACGGCAACGTGATGTGCTCGCGCGGGTCGGTCATTCCGCTGTGGATCGAGCAGGTGCGCGCCGGTCAGCCTATCACCATCACCGAACCGACCATGACGCGTTTCATCATGTCGCTGGACGAGGCGGTGGATCTGGTGCTGTTTGCTTTCGAACACGGCAATAACGGCGACATCTTTGTGCAGAAAGCTCCTGCCTGCACCATTGAAACGCAGGCAAAGGCGGTTTTGGCGCTTTTCGACAAGGATCACAGGAGCAGCATCAAGGTCATCGGCATCCGCCACGGCGAAAAGATGTATGAGACGCTGCTCACAAACGAGGAATGTGCGCATGCCGTGGACATGGGCGACTTTTACCGCGTGCCCGCGGACAACCGCGATCTTAACTATGATAACTATTTCAACAACGGCGAAAAGGATCGCAACCTGCTGCACGAATTCAATTCCAACAACACCCGCATGCTGAATGTCGAGGAGACAAAGGAAAAGATCGCGGCGCTTGCCTATATCCGCGAGGAAATGGAAAAGGACGGCATTGTATGAACATTCTTGTGACAGGTGCCGCGGGCTTTGTGGGGAAAAATCTGGTCGCTGCGCTTTACAATCTGCGCGACGGCAAGGATCGCACGCGCCCCGCGCTGCAGATCGGGGAGATCTTTTCCTATGACATCGACAGCGACCCTGCATGTCTCGCGGAATACTGCAAAAAGGCGGACTTTGTGTTTCATCTGGCGGGGGTCAACCGACCGAAGGATGAAAGCGAATTTGTGAAAGGCAATTTCGGCTTCACTTCCACGCTGCTTGACACCTTGAAGGCACAGCAGAACACCTGCCCTGTGATGCTGTCGTCTTCCATTCAGGCGACGCTCATCGGGCGGTATGGAAGCTCGGATTACGGCAGGTCGAAGCGGATGGGGGAGCAGCTTTTGTTTTCCTATGGTGAGGAAACGGGAGCGAGGGTGCTTGTCTACCGTTTTCCCAATCTGTTCGGCAAATGGTGCCGTCCGAACTATAACTCCGCTGTGGCGACCTTTTGCTATAACACGGCGCATGACCTGCCCATCACCGTCAACGATCCGACAACAGAGCTGGAGCTTTTGTATATCGACGATCTGGTGGCGGAGATGCTGGACGCACTGGAAGGGCGGGAGCATCGCTGCGAATTTGACGGTGTGAGCACGGTTTTGGATGTAAAGGGGAAATACTGTGCAGCGCCGACGACGCATCATGTGACGCTGGGCGAAATCGCCGCTTTGCTTGGGACCTTCAAGCAGCAGCCGCAGACGCTCCTTTTGCCGGAAACGGCAGAGGGGAGCTTTGCGAAAAAGCTGTATGCAACCTATCTTTCCTATCTCCCGAAAGAAAAAACGGCGTTCCCGCTCAAAATGAATGTCGACGATCGCGGCAGCTTCACGGAGCTGCTCAAAACCGCAAAATGCGGACAGGTGAGCGTGAACATTTCAAAGCCGGGCGTCACAAAGGGACAGCATTGGCATAACACGAAATGGGAATTTTTCATCGTGGTTGCCGGGCACGGACTCATTGAGGAACGAAAGATCGGCACCGATGAGGTGCGGCGATTTGAGGTTTCCGGCGAAAAGATCGAGGCGGTGCATATGCTGCCGGGGTTCACGCACAACATCATCAATCTCAGCGAAACAGAAAACCTGGTCACGGTGATGTGGGCAAACGAGGCGTTTGACCCGTCGCATCCCGATACTTTTTTTGAGAAGGTGTAAAATTGGAGATCAAAAAGGACTATTCGGATGTTTCTTTCAAAAATGACGGCAGGCTCAAGCTGCTCATCATCGTCGGCACGCGTCCCGAGATCATTCGTCTTGCGGCAGTGATCGACAAGTGCCGTCGCTATTTCGACTGCCTTTTGGCGCACACGGGGCAAAACTATGACTACACCTTAAACGGCGTGTTTTTCAAGGATCTGAAGCTCGGCGATCCCGAGGTGTATATGAACGCTGTGGGGGATGATCTCGGCGAGACGGTGGGGAACATCATCAGCTGTTCCTATAAGCTGATGGCGCGGGTTCAGCCCGACGCGCTTCTGATCCTCGGCGACACCAATTCCTGCCTTTCCGCCATCGCGGCAAAGCGGCTGCACATCCCGATCTTTCACATGGAAGCGGGCAATCGCTGCAAGGATGAGTGCCTGCCCGAGGAGACCAACCGCCGCATCGTGGACATCATTTCCGATGTCAACATGGCATATTCCGAGCACGCGCGCCGCTATCTTGCGGAGTGCGGGCTGCCGAAGGAGCGCACCTATGTGACGGGTTCTCCCATGGCAGGGGTGCTGCACGCCAATTTCTCCGCCATCAAGAATTCCGACATTCTCGGCAGACTCGGTCTGCGTCCGCGCAAGTATATCCTGCTTTCCGCACATCGCGAGGAAAACATCGACACCGAGAAGAATTTTCTCTCGCTCTTTTCCGCTGTCAACAAAATGGCAGAAGCCTATGACATGCCGATCCTGTACTCCTGCCATCCGCGCTCGAAAAAGCGGCTGGAGGAAAGCGGATTTGTGCTGGATCCCCGCGTCATTCAGCATGAGCCGCTCGGCTTCCATGACTATAACCATCTGCAGATGCACGCGTTTGCTGTGGTTTCCGATTCCGGCACGCTGCCCGAGGAGGCGAGCTTTTTCACCTCTGTCGGCAGACCGTTCCCCGCGGTGTGCATCCGCACCTCGACGGAGCGCCCCGAAGCGCTGGACAAGGGCTGCTTTGTCCTCGCGGGGATCGACGAGACTTCGCTTTTGCAGGCAGTGGATACCGCTGTCACCATGCACAAAAACGGCGACTACGGCATCCCTGTGCCGGATTATGTGGAAGAAAATGTGTCCACAAAGGTCGTCAAGATCATCCAATCCTATACCGGCGTTGTAAACAAAATGGTCTGGCGCAAATATTGACGAAAAAACCGCTGTTTTCGCAGAAAACAAGCGGTTTTTTGTTGCTTTGCCGTATGAAATATGGTATACTTTGCTGTATATGGAGGTGCCGTGATGCCCATTACCGACATCTGTGCCGGTGTTCCGGCACTGCTTTCGTGGTTTGCCGAAAACGGACGCCCGCTGCCGTGGCGTCTGGACGCAACCCCTTATCATGTGTGGATCTCCGAGGTCATGCTGCAGCAAACGCGGATCGAGGCGGTCATTCCGCATTATGAGGATTTCATCCGACAGATGCCCGATCTCAAAACGCTTGCCGAAATGCCCGAGGAAAAGCTACTCAAATGCTGGGAAGGGCTTGGGTATTACAGCCGCGCCCGCAATCTGCAAAAGGCGGCGAAGGCGGTCATTGCAAGCGGGAAGAGGGAGCTGCCCGACACCTATGCAGAGCTTATCAGACTGCCCGGCATCGGAGAATATACTGCCGGCGCGATCGCATCTATCTCTTTCGGCGAATGTGTACCGGCGGTGGACGGCAATGTGTTGCGCGTGTTGTCCCGCCTTTTGAATGACGACACCGACGTGCTGTCGCCTGCGGGCAAAAAGCATTTCACCGCCGTTGCCCGCGCACTTGTTCCGCAAACGGCGGCGGGACAGTTCAATCAGGCGATCATGGAGCTTGGCGAAACGGTCTGCCTGCCGCATACGGCGCCGCGCTGTGCCGTGTGCCCGCTTGCTGCCGTGTGTCGCGGAAAAAAGGCGGGGACGGCTGCTTCTCTGCCGGTGCGCAAAAAGCCGCGCGCCCGCAGAGTGGAGCAAAAAACGGTCTTTCTGCTGCTTTCCGAAAAAAAGGACACCGTTTTGCTGCACAAGCGCCCGCAAAAGGGGCTTTTGGCAGGGCTGTATGAATTTCCGAATGCGGACGGCAAACTGACCGCAGAGGGAGCGCTGGAGCTTCTGAACGAAAAGGGCTTCACGGTTCATGAAATGGAGAAAACCGCGCCCGCAAAGCATTTGTTCACACACATCGAATGGCAGATGAACGGCTATGTTGCCCGTGTGTCCGAAAAAGATAAAGATGCGGTGGACTGCGTGTGGGCGGGGACAGCGGCGCTTTCCGAGCAATATGCGCTGCCGTCCGCGTTCAAGCCGTTTTTGAAAGCATTGCAAAAGCATTTGACATAAGGAGGAATACCGTATGGATCAGAGAGAAAACTATTTGTCGTGGGACGCCTATTTCATGGGCATTGCGTTGCTTTCCGCGCAGCGCAGCAAGGATCCCGGCACACAGGTCGGCGCCTGCATCGTCGGCGCGGATCACAAGATTCTGTCGGTCGGCTATAACGGTATGCCCTGCGGCTGCAAGGATGCTCTCATGCCGTGGGCGCGGGAAGGCGCACCGAAAGACACGAAATACCTGTATGTCTGCCATGCGGAGCTGAATGCGATCTTAAACTATGCGGGCAGCAATCTGCAGGGTGCAACGATCTATACCACGCTGTTCCCCTGCAACGAATGTGCCAAGGCGCTCATTCAGGCGGGCATCAAAAAGGTCATCTACCTGTCGGACAAATATGCGGACAGCGACAGCACGCGTGCGTCGAAACGCATGATGGACATGGTCGGCATCGTGTATGAGCAGTATATCCCGTCCGGAAAACGGTTCGAGGCAGAGCTGTAAGATGCGGAAAGTGGTTTGGATCACGGGCGCCGCAAAGGGCATCGGCGGCGCGATCGCCCAAAAGCTGGCAGGGGACGGCTATGCCGTCGTTTTGCACTATCACCGTTCGCAGGCTGCCGCCCTGGCACTTGCCGAAAAGCTGCGGGGGGCGGGCGCCGAGGTGCTGCCTGTCTGCGCCGATGTGACCGATGCGGCGCAGGTGGAGAAGGCTTTTGCGGACATCTGTCTGCAATTCGGGCATGTGGATGCGCTCGTCAACAATGCGGGCATCGCCGCAGGGCGACTGTTCACAGACATCACCGAAGAAGAATGGCGGCAGATGCAGGCGGTACACGTCGACGGGGCATACCGTTGCTGTAAAGCGGTTTTGCCTGACATGATACGGCGGCATGACGGCGCCATCGTCAACATCTCTTCGATGTGGGGCGTTGTCGGCGCATCGTGTGAGGTGCATTATTCCGCTGCAAAGGCGGCGCTGATCGGCATGACGCGGGCACTGGCAAAAGAGGTCGGACCGTCCGGCATCCGCGTCAACTGCGTTGCTCCCGGTGTTATTGACACCGATATGCTGCGCGGGTATACAGAAGCGGATATTGCCGCTCTGCGGGAAGAAACGCCGCTTTGCCGCATCGGCACGCCGCAGGATGTGGCGGAGGCGGTCGCCTTTTTGCTGTCGCCTGCCGCATCGTTCATCACGGGACAGGTGCTGACGGTGGACGGCGGTTTCAGTCTTTGATTTTTTGAGTGGGAGGATACCTATGGCAAACACGGAAAAATGGGATCTGACGGATATTTATGCCGATGACGCGGGCTTTGAAGCGGACATTCTCCGCATAAATGAGCTGGCAAAAACGATAAACGACATGCAGGGAAAGCTCGCAGATGTCGCTGTACTGCGCGAGGTGCTGCTGACCGACACAGAGCTGTCAAAGCTGCTGGAAAAAGCCTATGGCTATGCGCATCTGCGCTATGACCTCAATCACACCGACGCGGCGGCACAGGCGATGCATGACCGCGCAATGACGGTGTATTATGCGGCGGTGGAAGCCACCTCATTCATTCTGCCGGAATTGACGGCGCTGCCGGACGGTGTGACCGAAAAGGCGCTCGCTGCCTATCCGGAGCTTGCGGACTATGCGCATTTTCTCGATGATGTCACACGTCACAAGCCGCACGTTCTGTCAAAGCGCGAGGAACAGCTGCTGACCTTGGCGGCACCCGCACTTTCGAGCATGGACACGGCTTTTTCCATGCTGGAAAGCGCCGATCTTGACAAGGGCACGGTGACGGATGAAAACGGCAACACCGTCAAGCTGACCGACGGCGAATTTGCCAAATTCCGTGAGAGCCGCGACCGCCGCGTGCGCGCCGATGCATTCCGCGCACTGCACGAGGCGTTTGCCGGAGTGGGCAACACGGTCGCGTCGCTGTATGCGGGGCAGGTGCGCGCCGATCTTTTTGAAGCCAAGGCACGGCACTATGATTCCTGCCTTTCGCGGGCACTGTTTTCCGACCGTCTGCCGGAGAGTCTCTACAGCGGACTGATCGAAGCGGTGCACAAGAGTCTTCCCGCACATTACCGTTATCTGGAACTGCGGCGCAAGGCGCTCGGTGTGGATAAGCTGCATCTGTATGACGGCTATGTGCCGCTGGTGAAATCTGCTGACGACGTCAGCTACACCTATGCCGAAGCCAAAGAGCTTGTGAAAAACTATCTTTCCCCGCTCGGCACACAGTACGGCAAGGATCTCGACCGCCTGCTTGCGGGCGGCTGGGTGGATGTCTATGAAGCTCCCGGCAAGGAAACGGGTGCTTATGCCACCGGTATCTACGGTGTCCATCCATATATGCTGCTCAATTTCGTCGGAAAGCTCAACGACGTGTTCACGCTGGCGCATGAGGCGGGACACTGCATGCACACCTATTATTCCGACACCCAGCCCTATATCAACAAGGACTATCCCATTTTCCTGGCAGAGATCGCCTCTACCGTCAACGAAAATCTGCTTTTGCGCGGTATGATTGCCGACACGGACGACAAGGAAAAACAGGCATATCTGCTCAATCACTTCATCGACGAGGTGCGCGGCACCATCATTCGGCAGACCATGTTTGCGGAATTTGAGTGGAAAGCGCACAAGCTGGCGGAAAGGGGAGAGCCGCTCACGGCGGAGGTGTTCTGCAAGCTGTACCATGAGCTGCTCACGCTGTATTTCGGTCCCGATGTGGAGATCGATCCGTATATGGATTGGGAATGGGCGCGCATTCCGCATTTCTATCGCGCATTTTATGTGTTCAAATATGCGACCGGTTTTTCCGCTGCGGCAGCAATCAGCAAGAAGCTGCTGGAAACCGGCGAAGTAGCACCGTATTTGGCATTTTTGCACGCGGGCGGCAGCGACTATCCGCTTGAGACGCTGAAAAAGGCGGGAGTGGATCTTTCGACACCCGTGCCCGTTTCGGCGGCGCTTTCGGAATTTGAGGACAGTATCGAACAGCTGGAAAAGCTGCTGAAATAAGGAGGAGCGTTATGATAGCGATTGCATGTGACCATTCCGCTTTGGAAATGAAAGAAACGATCAAAAAAATGCTGGATGAAATGGGTCTTGCCTATAAGGATTTCGGCACAAACAGCGAGGAAAGCTGCCACTATCCTATTTTCGGTGCCCGCGCTGCAAAGGCGGTGGCATCGGGAGAATGCGAACGCGGCATCCTCATTTGCGGCACCGGCATCGGTATGTCGCTGGCGGCAAACAAGGTGAAGGGCATCCGCTGTGTTGCGTGCAGCGAGCCCTATTCCGCACGGCTTTCCCGCGCGCATAACAACGCAAATATGCTGTCGATCGGTGCACGCGTGATCGGCCCGGAAATGGCGAAAATGATCGTCGGCGAGTTTCTGAACACCGCGTTTGAGGGCGGTCGTCACCAGCTGCGTGTGGACATGATCACGGCGCTTGAAAACGGCGAAGACATCGAATAAATACTTTTTATCACCCGTCGGGCATATACTGCCATGATGAGGTGATAGGAATGAACGGTCGAAAAACAGCCATTTGCGCCGTGCTGTGCGTTGCCGTTTTGGCGGTGGGCGGCGTTGTCCGTCGGGCGCACACGGTTTCCGTTGCAGCAACACCGTCGGCAAC
>URNF01000039.1 GCA_900549155.1 uncultured Oscillospiraceae bacterium
TGACAGGCTAGCGTTCTAACCAGCTGAACTACCGGGCCATCCTTGCAGCGGTTTTCCCGCGTGCAACGGTCACTATTATAGCGGATAAACCGTGACTTGTCAATATCTTTTTCAACTTTTTTCGCGTCAGTTCCTGCCAAGCTCCTTTGTCCGCTTATAGGAAGCATCCACCGCCGCTTTGCAGATGTCGGTGAAGCCCTCGTTTTCAAGGACATGCACGCCCTCAATGGTGCTGCCCGCAGGGCTGCACACCGCTTTTACAAGTGCCGACGGCTCTATGCCCGTTTTCTCCAGCAGCGCCACCGTGCCGATGATCGTCTGCAGCGCATATTGCAGCGCCTTTTCCCGGGAAATACCGCAGGCAGCGCCGCCCTGTGCCAGTGCATCGGCAAACATGCCGACAAAAGCAGGACCGCAGCCGGACACGGCGCTTGCGGCATCAAAATCCGCCTCTTTCAGTTCGTCGAGCTTGCCCGCGGTGGACAGCATATGCAGAAAATCCGCATGAGCATCCGCACGCACCGTCTCGCTCATGGTGTAAAGGATCATGCCTTCACCCACAGAAACAGGCAAATTCGGCATGATGCGAATGACGCCGACCTTCCCTACCGCCGCCGTCACCGTGCCAAGCGGCACACCCGCCGCCATGCAGATCAGCGTCAGGTGCTCGTTTTCCTGTGCCGCTGTGCCGATCTCCGCAAGCACCGTGGGCAGCACCTGCGGCTTCACGCCCAAAAACACATAATCACAGGTGGCGACCAATTCCAAATTGTCCGCCACCGCGCAGCCGATCTCCCTTGCCAGTGTGACTGCCTTTATGGCGTCGGCATCCGAAACGGCGACCGACACGGGACCGATCACCTTGCTCACTGCTTTTGCCAAAGCGCCGCCCATGTTGCCGGCGCCGATAAACCCAACCTGCATACTCTTGCTTCCTTTCAGCGAATGTTGCCGTTGCCGACAACGATATATTTATAGGTCGTCAATTCTTCCAGCCCCATCGGGCCGCGCGCGTGCAGCTTCTGCGTGGAAATGCCCATTTCGCAGCCAAGCCCGAACTCGCCGCCGTCGGTGAAGCGTGTGGAAGCGTTGACATACACGGCGGCACTGTCCACCTGCGTTGTGAACTTCCGTATCGCATCTTCGTCGCGCGACAGGATGGCGTCGCTGTGTCCCGTGGAATGTTGCCGAATGTGGGCGATCGCCGCATCGACATCCGTGACCACGCCGACTGCCAAAATGTAGTCCAGAAACTCCGTGTCAAAGTCGCGCTCCCCCGCCGGTGTTCCGTCGATGATCTTCCCCGCCGCCGCGTCCAGCCGCAGTTCAACGGGATGCTCACCCTCTGTAAGGCGTGCTTTGAGCATCGGCAGGAACTGCGGCGCGATCGCCGCATCCACAAGGCAGACCTCTTCGGCGTTGCACACCGAGGGGCGGCTTTTTTTCGCATTTTCGATCACCCGCAGCGCCATGTTGAGATCTGCGGAGCTTTCCACATAGACATGACAAATGCCCGTTCCCGTTTGGATGCACGGCACGGTCGCGTTTTCCACACAGGCGCGGATGAGCCCCGCACCGCCGCGCGGAATGAGCAGATCGATAAGCCCGCTTGCCGTCATCATTTCCTGTGCGCCCGCACGGGTGGTATCCTCAATGAGATGCAAAAGCTCCGGCGTCACACCCGCGTTTTCAAGCCCGCTTTTCAGCGCCGCAACGATCGCGGCGTTGGAGCGGTGCGCCTCTTTTCCGCCGCGCAGAACGCAGACATTGCCGCTTTTGATCGCCAGTGCCGCCGCATCGGCGGTGACATTCGGGCGACTTTCATAGATGATTGCCACCACGCCGAGCGGCACGGCGACCTTTCTGATGTGCAGTCCGTCCGCGCGCTCTGTGTCTTTCAGCACTCTGCCGACGGGATCGGGCAGCGCCGCCACCTGGCGTAATCCGTCCGCCATCGCGGCGATGCGCGTTGCATTCAGCGACAGGCGATCCAGCATCACCTCGGAGATCGTCCCGCGCGCCGCGTCGACATCGGCGGCATTTGCCGCCAAAATGGCATCGCAGTCATCGAGCAGCGCATCCGCCATCGCGAAAAGTGCACGGTTTTTATCCTCTGTGGACAACAGCAGCGCCGCAGGCTTTGCCGCACATGCCGCCGTCAGGATCTCATGCGTTGTCATGTTCCTCACCCTTTTTCTCAGCCAAAAAGCGTGTGCCGCACGCCTTGCCTTCCAAAATATCATACAAAATTTCGGGATGCGCGCCGTTGGCGATCACCGTGTCGCAGCCCGCCTCGACACAGCGCTGCGCGGCGTGCAGCTTGGTGATCATACCGCCCGTTCCCAGCGCACTGCCCTTTCCCGACGCAAGTGCGATCACATCGGGTGTGATGTGCTCCACCACGGGGATCAGCTTTGCGTTCGGGTCACGGCGCGGATCGGCAGTGTACAGTCCGTCGATGTCCGTGAGCAGGATCAAAAGCTCCGCTTGCACACTGCATGCAACGATCGCACCGAGCGTATCGTTATCGCCGATAACGATCTCATCGGTGGCAACCGTATCATTCTCATTGACGATGGGCAGAACGCCGAGCTCCAGCAATCTTGAAAGCGTGTTCTGAAAATGCGCATGCCGCGTTTCGTCGCCGACATCCTGCCCTGTGAGCAGGATCTGCGCGACCGTGTGATTATATTCCGAAAACAGCTTGTCATAGGTATACATCAGTTCGCACTGCCCCACGGCGGCAGCCGCCTGCTTTGTCGGCATATCGGTCGGTCGCTCGCGCAAATTCAGCTTCCCGACTCCCATACCGATGGCGCCTGAGGAAACCAGGATCACTTCGTTTCCGTCGTTCTTGAGATCGCTCAGCACCTTGCAGAGCGTCTCCACACAGCGAATGTTCAGTCTGCCGCCGGCATGCGCCAGCGTCGACGTCCCGACCTTTACCACAATACGCAAGGAAAACCCCACCTCAGTCAAAAATTCAGAGCCAGTATAGCACATATTTCTGCGCTTTTCAATGAAAAACCGCACATTTTCTTCATGTTTTCGCCGCATTTTCCCGCTTTAAGTCAAAATGTGCGGCAAAGGACTTGAAAAGCGGCTGTATCACGAAAAGGCGGTCTATCCCCTTCCCGAACAAGCCGATGACCGTGCCGTTGCAGACCGCCATCAGAAGCGTCCCGAAGGACACCCCCATCGGCTTTCCGAAAAAGGCAAACGTCAGCACAACGGCGATGAGCAAAAAAGAGAGGTCAAAGCAGGTCTTGAAACGCACTGTTTTGATGCCGTATTTGCCGCTGACGGCTTTGACAAAGAAATCGTATACCTGCGGATAGAGATAGGTCGTATAAAACAGAGCGACCGACAGCGACGTGAGCAGCACGCCGCCGACAAACATCACGATCCGCAGCCACAGCGCCATGCTGCCCGGCGGCGTCACCTGCGGATCGAAGCACGGCAAAAGCCGCCACAGATCCAGGATAGCGCCATAGAACAGCCCCGTGAAAAATGAGAACAGATATACGACCCGAAAGCGGCGCAGCACAAGACACAGCACGACGAAGAGCAGCGCCTGTATCACATATTCTGCCTGCCCGAAGCTCAGAAAAGAGACGCGTAAGCTCAGAAGATATGCGGGTGCGACAATCATGGAAACGCCGAAATTCGCCGCCGTCAGCATTGCCACGGCAAACGCCAGCATCACCACCGCCGTTATGTATACCGCCTCACTGTGCCAAACAAGTTTTTTCATTCTTTCTTCCCCCTGTTTTTTGTTATAAAAAACGCCATACGCCCGTTTGCGGGGCGTATGGCGAAAACAAACCGTTACCGTTTGGAAAATCCATACCGATTTTGGAAAGAAGATCACTCAAAGATCAATGTCGTAGTCCGCAGGATTTTTCGGCTTGAAGGAGCGCGGCTGCGCCGGCGGTTCTTCCGAAAAAATGTCCAGTCCGTCGGCGGGGTCAATGCGTGCATTATCGACGCCTACGGGCGGCAGCTCTTCTTCCGCGTCCGGTGCGATCTCGTCTGCAGTCGGCAGGCTTTCGGATTTTTTTTTACGTTTCTTCGGGGTGTGCACAAAGAAGATGAACACAAGCACCGCACCGACGATGCAGAGAATACCGATCACAAGAAAAATGATCGAGGAACGCACCGCATGGCTGGTCAGTCTGCCGAGCATACCGCTTTCAAATCCCAAAAGAACGATCGTGCCCACCGGCAGCGAGGTCTCAAAACGCAGATAGCCGTCCTTTGTCACGTTGACAATGATCGGTTCGGAAATGCCCTGTTCGGTCACGGCGGAAACCGTGATGCTCTGCGCGGAGCGCATGGACTTCGGGACGGGAAGCTGGATAACATAGGAATCGTTTGTCACGTTCCAAAAGTCCGACAGCTCGCCGTTTGCGTCCCGCAGCTGCATGGTGAGATCCAGCACCACACGCGGCACGTCGGCGGGATCAATGCGGGAAAGCACCGTGTCGTCCTGAAGTGCCGCAGAAATGTGCTCGTCGGGAACCGTTGTTTCCGAAACGGTAGCGCGCAGCTGCAGAATGCCGTTTGCGCCGTCAAGCAGCGCCGTGTATCTCTCCTGCGACAGCAAAAGACGGGAAATTTCCGAAAAATCTTTTTCGTCGCAGCCAAAGGCGTCCAAGACATTGCTGTCGAAATTGACACCGAGTGCCACAAAGGTCTCTTCCATGCCGGTCGTACCGGGAGCAAGATAGGTCGCCGTCGGCGCACCGGTGGTGGTCTTGCCGGACGTGGTCGAACGACGCGAGGTCGTGGAACGGCGCGAGGCTGTCGACGCGGAAACCGTCACATCCGCACGCGTTGTGACACCGGGTGCATGCGCGGTTGACGCATGCGGCTGCGCACCGACAGAGGCAGCACTGGACATATAGCGCACCCCGTCGATCACCGTTTGCTGGGCTTCGCAATAGATATAGGTCTTGTCGGCAGGATAGGTATACCGAAACCGCGCATAGCCGTTTTCATCCGTCTGCACGGCAGGCATCACGGTCGTGCCGAGCTGCAGCTTCACGGGAATGCCGGCAAGACCGACACCCTTCTCGTCCGTCACGCGTGCAACAATCTTGCCCTCCAAGTTCATAATGATACTCTTCGTGGCAACAATGCCGCTGCCGGCGGTCCTGGCCGTTGTTTTATGGGTCGTGGTCGTCACGGGCACATCCTCGCCCGTGGTCGTCGTGGGATGCGTCGTTGTCGTAACCACCGCATCGGGATCCGTCGTTTCACCCTCTGCCGAAACAGGCAATGCCGCCAACTGCCAAAGCAGCAGCAAAGCCGAAATGAGCGCAGCGGTTTTCTTCATCATCTATGTCCCTTTCTGTCGAAAAATCGTCGTCTGCCAACTAGAATAGCATAAACCGTAAAAAAAGTAAATAGGCATTTTGCGGGCTTTTCAAACTAGTTATACGGTTTTTTGTATTGATTATTCCGAAAAGAGCGCGTATAATGAAAACGATTGATTTTAGAGGAGCTAACAGGTATGCAAACAATTCTGAAGCGCACATGGGCGGAGATCGATCTCGACCGCCTGCGGCACAACTGGAATACCATCCGCCGCGCCGTGAGTGAGAAGACCCGCATGATGGCGGTCGTCAAGGCGGACGCCTACGGTCACGGCGCCGTGACCGTTTCCCGCGTTCTCGACGGCTTGGGTGCGGACTGCTTTGCCGTGTCCAATCTGGACGAAGCCATCCAGCTGCGGGACGCCGGCATCAAGCGTCCCATCCTCATTTTGTCCTATACCCCGCCCGTCGAGGCGGCGACGCTTTCGCGCTTTGACATCACCCAAACGGTCATTTCCTCCGAATATGCGACCGCGCTGAACGATGCAGCGGCGGCGGCAAACGTGGACATCACCGTGCACATCAAAATCGACACAGGCATGTCCCGCGTCGGCTTTGTGCATCATCACGCGGCGGATCGCGCGGCGGTTGCTGCCGACGTGATCGCAGCGGCAAAGCTCCCCCATCTGCACGCCGAGGGCATTTTCACGCATTTTGCCTCGGCAGACGAACAGGACGACGGCTTTGTGAAAGAGCAGTTTTCCCGCTTTATGCAAACGGTGGAGGACGCGGCTGCGGGCGGCGTGCATTTTGCCATACGGCACTGCGCCAACAGCGCCGCCATCGAACGCTTTCCCGAGATGCATCTGGACATGGTGCGCCCCGGCATCATCCTCTACGGTCTCGCTCCCGACGACAGCTGGATGCACGGTCTTTTGCCGCTGCAGCCGGTCATGCAGCTCAAAACCGTCATTTCTATGGTGAAAACGCTGCCTGCGGGCGAAACGCTCAGCTATAACCGCACCTATACGACCGACAGAGAAACCACCGTCGCCACCGTTCCGATCGGCTATGCAGACGGCTATGCCCGCACCATGTCCAACACGGCACACATGCTGCTGCACGGCAAAAAGGTGCCCGTGATCGGCAGAGTGTGCATGGATCAGTGCATGCTGGATGTCAGCGGTGTGCCCGCCCGTGTCGGCGACATTGTCACGGTGTTCGGCGACACGCTGACGACCGAGCAATATGCCGCCTGGATGCACACCATCAACTACGAAGCGGTGTGCCTGATCGGCAAACGCGTGCCGCGCGTCTATATGGAAAACGGCGAGGCAGTCAGCTGTGAGGGACTGCTGTCGGAGCACGGTGCGGCACATGAGTGAGAAGGTACTGGTCGCCATGAGCGGCGGCGTGGACAGCTCGATGACGGCAGCGCTGCTGCAGGAAGCGGGCTGTGAGCTGCTCGGTGTCACCATGCGGCTCTATTGCGGCGAGGGCGACGCTGCCGTGTGCGGTTCTGCGAAAGATGCAGAGGATGCCGCACACATTGCGCAGATGATGGGCTTTCCCCATGCCGTTTTGGATTACACCGCCGCATTTGAAAAAGAAGTGATCGACCGCTTTGCCGCAGGCTATGCTGCGGGCGAAACGCCGAACCCCTGCATTCTGTGCAACCGCTGCATGAAATTTTCCCGTCTTTGGGACTATGCAAAGGAAAACGGATGCGATGCGATGGCAACGGGACACTATGCCCGCGTCGAGCGCGCGGAAAACGGGCGCTGGCTTTTGAAGCGTCCGCGCGATCTTTCCAAGGATCAGACCTATGTGCTCTATCACCTCACGCAGGAGCAGCTTGCGCATTTGCGTCTCCCCCTCGGTGCGCTGACGAAAGCCGAGGTGCGGGCGGATGCCGAAAGGCGGCAGCTGCCGACGGCGTCAAAGCCCGACAGTCAGGACATCTGCTTTGTCCCGGACGGGGATTATGCGGCGTTTCTGGAGCGCCGCGGGACGACTGTCGGCGCAGGAAACTTCATCGACACAGACGGACACATATGCGGCAAGCATCGCGGGCACATCCACTACACGGTGGGACAACGCAAGGGACTGGGGATCGCGATGGGACACCCCGTTTATGTCGTTGCGAAGGATGCCGCCGCCAACACCGTCACACTCGGCGACAAGGCGCAGCTACCCACCCCGGCGCTCTTTGCGGACGATCTCAATTTCATCTCCGTCGAGCATCCGCGCACCCCGCTGCGCTGCACGGCGCGCACGCGGTATCACCAGCCGGAAACAGCGGCGACCGTCATTCCGGAAGAAAACGGCGTGCGGGTGGTGTTTGACGAGTCGAAGGTCGCAGCCCCCGGACAGGCGATCGTTTTTTATGACGGCGACACCGTCCTCGGCGGCGGCACCATACGGCGGCTGTTGCGATAATACATATCAAAAAGCGTCTGCGGACATTTTTTGTCTGCAGACGCTTTAATATTTTTTGCCGGAAAAGTCCGCAAACTTCTCCTTTGACGGTGCGTGCCCGAAAAATGCCGTATAGCTGCGGTAAAACGCGGCATAGCTGGAAAAGCCCATTTTCTGATAGATTTGTGTCGGTGCAGCGCCGAGGTCCGGCTCCCGCTTGGCGGTCAAAAGACGCTTGGCGGTGATATATTTTTTCGGGCTGATGTGCAAGGTCGTTTTGAAGATCTCAAAAAGATAGCTTTCGGTGATGAACAGGCTGTCGCTGATCTCGGATATGGAACGAATGGTAAATAAGTTGGCGCGGATATAGGCGATCGCCTTTGACAGCATCGGATTGCGGGACGGCAGCCCGTCGGTGTAGGCGTTTTCATAAAGACCGAGGCCGACAGGCAGCAGCTGGTGCTCGCTGTCAGTGACGACAGTCATGGGCAAGGAACGGTGTATGCGGTGTATGAATTTTTGGAGCGGTTTCTCGGCTGCTCCTTTGCCGCCTATGCCGGCAGCAGCCTTGACGCGGGTGAGATCGTTCCGAAAACGGGCACGATCATTCTGTCGGACATTTTTTATACAAAGCCGCACGGCGACGGCTTAGAATTTATCGACGGAACAAAGGAAGCGATCGTCCGCTATATTGCCGCATGGATCACGGGGCATGAACCGACCTTTATCCCCGCCCCCATTCTGCACTACGGTCCGACAGTGCCGCTCCCCTTTGAAACAGCGCGCAGGGGCGCCGTCTCGCGCGGGATCCGCTTTATCGGCAGCATGCTTGTCGACGGCGGCAGAGGCGGCGCAAAAGAGGGATTGTCACACGCCATCGACAAAAACGGCGTGCAGGCGCCCGCCGACTGCATCCGCACCGACTGCACGGGCGAATGTGCAGGTGCACTGCGGCTGTATGCCGCCGTCACCGGCAGAGAAACGCACAAGGCGTTTTTATACCGTGTGGTAAACGATCTGCAAAAATCCCGTCACAAATGCGGCGGCTACTGTAAATGGGACACCGGCTGCAAAGCCACCCGTTCGCGCAAATCGACAACGGGATGTTCCCTTTTGACCGAAAACGGCGACCCCGTCGCGGACATGCTCTATTCCTCCAACTGGTTGCCGCTCGGCTTTGCGCTGGCATTTCGTGCGACGGGCGATGTCTTTTTCAAAAAGCTGTGGCAGGACAGCGTCGCTTTCTGCATCAACACGCAGATCGTCAGCGTCGACAAGCGCATCGACGGCAGCCGGTGCCGCGCGTTTGACATGGATCGGTGGGAAGCCTATGCCTGCCCGCACGATGTCGGCTGGGCGGCATGCGCCAGCGAATCCGGCTGGACGGATGCGGAAATTCTCATGGGGATGATGCTCCCGTCACTTTGGAAAAAATAATAAAAAAATCGGCAAGCTTCATACAAAGCTTGCCGATTTTTTTGGTGGAGACGAAGAGGATCGAACTCTCGACCTTACGGATGCGAACCGTACGCTCTCCCAGCTGAGCTACGCCCCCAAACTGTTTTTCAAAGACTGTTGTCTATATTACTGCATCCTTTTGATTTTGTCAAGCCCTTTTGCCGACTTTTCTCGAAAAACGCATATTTTTTTGCTTCAGTTTGCGCAAATCTTTGCCGCACGGAGAAAAGGAAAAAAATCGGATTTTTGACAGCATTTGTCATTCATATCTTTTGCACGGATGCACACAATACGATTGCAAACGCAAACGACGGCGAAAGCCGAATACGTGTTGAGGGGAGTAAAACGATCATGGCGAAGAGTGTTGTTCCTGAGGCTCGCGAGGGTCTTAACCGCTTCAAGATGGAAGCTGCCGGCGAAGTCGGCGTCAACCTGAAGCAGGGCTACAACGGCGATCTGACCGCGCGCCAGGCCGGTTCCATCGGCGGCCAGATGGTCAAGAAAATGATCCAGGCTTACGAGCAGAGCAACCTGAAGTAAGAAAATCATTTGGCAAAACCGGAGGACAATCGTCCTCCGGTTTTTGCTTTTTCGTCGTCGCAAAGCCGCATGAACAATTTATGAACTTTCCCCTCCCCGCTTGACAAATAAAACCGTTTTTGCTAGAATGTTTGAAGTCAAACAGTTTGAAATCATACAAAAAGTGAGGTGTTTTATTTGCAGCACTGCGAACCGAGTTTGCAAAGGGCTGTCGAGCGGCAGCATGTGGGCATGGTCGTGCGGCTTTTGCACCAGTGCTTCGGCAGACTTTTCGAGAAAAATGCCGCAGAGGCGGGTCTTGACGACATCACCGTCGCCCACGGACGCATTCTGGGCTTTTTGGCACATCACACGGACACCGATGTCTTTCAGCGCGACATTGAACAGGCATTTCATATCAACCGTTCCTCCGTCACGAGCATTTTGCAGATCATGGAGAAAAACGGATTGATCGAACGGCACGGCGTTTCCGGCGACGGGCGGCTCAAAAAGGTCTGTCTTACCCCGCGTGGCGAGGAAGCACACAGGCGCGTCATGAAGGTCATCGACAAAACCGAAGAGCAAATGCGGGCAAACCTGACACCCGAAGAACTATCGACCTTTTTGGCGCTTGCCGAAAAGATCGGAAACCCGTAAAGGAGGGGTACATATATGCTGAAAACCTTGGGAAAGCAAGTAAAGCAGTTCAAAAAGGATGCGATCGCCACGCCGTTCTGCATGATCTTTGAGGTCATTTTTGAAATGCTCATTCCGTATCTGATGATGTCCATGATCGACAAGGGCGTGAGTGTCGGCGATATGCGGCATATCTACAAGATCGGCGCACTGATGGTGCTCACCGCCGCAGGCGGCATGGTGTCCGGCATGCTGGGCGCCAAGTTCGGCGCACGCGCCAGCACCGGCTTTGCGCGCAACCTGCGCAGAAGCATGTTTGAAAACATTCAGACGTTTTCGTTTCAGAACATCGACAAATACAGCACGGCAGGACTGGTCACCCGTATGACTACGGACGTTTCCAACCTGCAAAATGCGTTTCAGATGATCCTGCGGATGTGCACGCGTGCACCGTCCAGTCTCATCATCGCCATGGCGATGACCTTTGTCATCAACCCGCAGCTGGCATCCATCTACCTTGTCGCCGCTGTTATTTTGGGCATTTGCCTGTTTTTTATCATGCGGCGCGCAAGCGGCTATTTTCGCGACGCCTTTCACAAATATGACGACCTCAACAGCGAGGTGCAGGAAAACATTTCCGGCATCCGCGTTGTCAAGGCATATGTGCGCGAGGAGCACGAAAACACCCGCTTCAAAAAAGCGAGCGGTGCGCTCTATTCCCTGTTTCTGAAAGCGGAAAAGGTGCTGTCCTTCAACAGTCCGCTGATGCAGGGGACGGTTTATACCTGCATCCTGCTGATCAGCTGGCTCGGCGCGAAAATGATCGTGCAGAACAGCATGACCACCGGCGAGCTGATGAGCATGCTCACCTATTGCATGAACATCCTGATGAGCCTTATGATGCTGTCGATGGTGTTTGTCATGATCACCATGAGCACCGCCAGCGCACGCCGTGTTGCCGAGGTGTTGGAAGAGAAGGCGACGCTGACAAACCCCGCCGATCCCGACTTCACCGTTAAAGACGGCAGCATCCGTTTCGATCACGTTTCCTTCTCCTATCACGCAACCAGCGAAAAGCCGGTTTTGCAGGATGTCAACCTGTCCATCGCGTCCGGTGAGACCATCGGCATTCTGGGCGGAACGGGCAGTGCAAAATCCACGCTTGTTAACCTCATCAGCCGTCTTTATGATGTCACGGACGGCGCCGTTTATGTCGGCGGCAAGGATGTGCGCAGCTATGATCTGGAAACGCTGCGCAACGCCGTTGCGGTCGTTTTGCAGAAAAACGTCCTGTTCTCCGGCACAATTCTCGAAAATCTCCGCTGGGGCAACAAGGATGCGAGCGAGGAAGAATGTATCCATGCCTGCAAAATCGCCTGTGCGGACGATTTCATCGAAGCGATGCCCGATAAATACAACACCTTTATCACCCAGGGTGGCACCAACGTGTCCGGCGGGCAGAAGCAGCGCCTTTGCATTGCGCGTGCGCTGCTGAAAAAGCCGCAGATCCTCATTTTGGATGACAGCACCAGCGCCGTGGACACCGCAACGGACGCGCGCATCCGCCGCGCGTTCCGCGAGGAGATTCCGCACATCACCAAGATCATCATTGCGCAGCGCATTTCCGCCATTCAGGACGCCGACCGCATTTTGGTGTTGGACGACGGCAGAATTGACGGCATCGGCACACACGAGGAGCTTCTCGAAAGCAACGCCATCTATCGCGAGGTCTATCAATCGCAGACAAGCGGCAACGGCGACTTTGACGAAAACGGAGGTGAGGCGTAATGGCAGAGGAAAAGGTCAGAGAATTCAAAGGTCCCGGCGGGCGACACGGCGGACGCGGTCCGCGCCCGAAGGTCAAAAATCCGGGAAAACTGATGATGCGGCTGCTAAAGTATATTCTGTCGCGCTATGCATGGCAATATCTGCTGGTGATCGTGTGCATTTTTGTCAATGTTTTTGCCAACATCCAGGGCACGCTGTTCACCAAAACACTGATCGACGACTACATCACCCCTCTGCTCGGCAGTCAGACGCCGGACTTTGCGCCGCTTGCCGGTGCCATTCTGCGGGTCGCCGGCTTCTACCTTTGCGGCATTCTCGCCGCCTTCGTGCAATCGCGCATCCTCATGTATGTCAGCCAGGGCACGATGAAGCGGCTGCGTGACGACATGTTCACCCACATGGAAACACTGCCCATCCGCTATTTCGACACGCATTCCCACGGCGACATCATGTCCATGTACACCAACGACATCGACACCCTGCGGCAGATGGTGAGCCAAAGCCTGCCGCAGATGATCCAAAGCGCCGTCACCATCGTCAGCGTGTTTGTCAGCATGATCACACTGAGTGTGCCGCTGACCGCCGTGACGCTGTTGATGATCGCGGTCGTCCTCTTTGTTTCCAAAAAATTTGCAGGACTGAGCAGCCGCTATTTTGTGGCACAGCAAAAGGACATCGGCACGGTCAACGGCTACATTGAGGAAATGCTGGACGGTCAGAAGGTCGTCAAGGTGTTCTGCCACGAGGAAGAAAATATCAAAGCATTCAACGAGCTTAACGACAAGCTCTTTGACAGCGCCTACAATGCCAACCGCTTTTCCAACTATTTGGGGCCGATCAACGGGCAGCTCAGCCATTTAAGCTATGTGCTGTGCGCCATCGTCGGCGGCGGACTGGCGCTGAGCGGTGTGACGGGACTGACGCTCGGCGGACTTGCCAGCTTCCTCACCTTCAACAAGAGCTTCAGCCAACCCATCAACCAGGTCACCATGCAGGTCAACAGCATCATCATGGCGCTGGCGGGTGCGGAAAGAGTGTTTGCGCTGCTTGACGAGACACCGGAGACCGACGAGGGCTATGTCACGCTGACCTGTGCCGAAAAGCATGCCGACGGAACGCTCACCGCTTCCCCCACCCGCACCGGTCTTTGGGCATGGGCGCATTATCACAAGGATACCGATGTCACCGACTATATCCCGCTGCAGGGCGCAGTCGTTTTCGATGACGTGGACTTTGGCTATGTGCCGGAGAAAACGGTGCTGCACAGCATAAAGCTCTACGCCGCACCGGGACAAAAAATTGCCTTTGTCGGCTCAACGGGCGCGGGCAAAACCACCATTACCAACCTTATCAACCGTTTCTATGACATCAGCGACGGCAAGATCCGCTATGACGGCATCAACATCAACAAGATCAAAAAAGCCGATCTGCGGCGCTCACTCGGCATCGTTCTGCAAGACACCAACCTGTTCACCGCCACCGTGCGGGAAAACATCCGCTACGGCAGACTGGATGCCACCGACGAGGAAGTGGTTGCGGCAGCGAAGCTCGCAAACGCCGACAGCTTCATTGCCCATCTTCCGGACGGCTATGACACCATGCTGACCGGCAACGGAGCCAACCTGTCGCAGGGACAGCGGCAGCTGCTGGCGATCGCCCGTGCCGCCATTGCCGATCCGCCCGTGCTCATTCTGGATGAGGCAACCTCTTCCATCGACACGCGCACCGAGCGTATCGTGCAGGAGGGCATGGATAAGCTCATGCACGGGCGCACGACCTTTGTCATTGCACACCGCCTGTCCACCGTGCGCAACAGCGACTGTATCGTGGTTCTCGAAAACGGCAGGATCATTGAACAGGGCTCGCACGACGAGCTGATTAAAAAGGAAGGCAGATACTATCAGCTGTATACCGGCAACGCGCCGAAAGCGGCAAATGCATAAAAAATAAGAGGTTTGCGTTTCCGCAAACCTCTTATTTTTTACTGTGTCAAAAGCACTTTCCGTTTTTACATCATGTGATCTGCCACGAAAAGACCCATAGCGCCGCTCTGCGACAGACCGCGGGTGATGCCGCTGCCGTCGCCGATCAGGTACATCCCCTCGGCGATCTCAAAGTTGCCGTTGTGCACGGGACGAATGGAGTAGTATTTGTTCTCACAGCCGTACAGCAGCGTGTCGTCGTTCGCCGTGCCGGGCGCGACCTTATCGAGCGCATAGATCGTCTCGATGATATTGGTGAGCGCACGATAGGGCATCACCACCGACAAATCGCCGGGGAACGCCTTCAGCGTGGGAATGACGGTGTTTGCGGACAGGCGATGATCGTTGGTGCGTCTGCCGCGCACGAGGTCGCCGAAGCGCTGCACCATCACATTGCCCTCTGCGGCAAAGTTGGTGTTTTTCGCGATGTTCTCGGCATATTCCGTCGGCTTGTTGAAGTCTCCCGCGAAGTGGATGGACGAAAGGATGGCAAAGTTGCAGTTCTCCGTCTTTTTCTCCGGCTGTGCGAAGGAGTGACCGTTCGCCGTGATGACACCGTGGTTGTTCTCTGCGGAGACAAGACCGCCCTGGTTGAAGCAGAACATACGGGTGCGATCCTCAAAGGTCTTGGTGCGATAGAGGATCTTCGGCTCATAGATCTGGCTGGAAAACTCGCGCCAGATGATGTCCTTCATTTCCACGCGCACACCGATGTCCACGGAGTTGGCTTCCATCGTGACGCCGAAATCGTTGCAGACCTTTTTGACAAAATCCGCGCCACTGCGTCCCGTGGCGATCACCAGCTTGTCCGCCGTGACCGTGTCCGCGCCGTCGGGCGTTTCGATATGCACACGGTATTCCCCGTCAACGCGCTCCACCGCCTTGCAGTCGGTGCGGGTGCACAGGGTCACGCCCTCCTGCTCCAAATGCTCAATGAGCAGCTGCATGGTGTGAAAATTCTTGTCCGTGCCGAGATGGCGCACATTCATGTCGAGCAGGCGCAGGTTGTTTTGCAGACACTTGAGCTTCAGCGCCTCATTCGAGCGATACATCGGCGGATAATCGTCCGCAAAGCTCTCCAGCACATGATCCACCGCGTTGATATACTTCATCGCGGTATCCTCGCCGAGCTCCTCCCCCATGCTGCCGCCGTAGGCGGTGCCGAGGTTGAACTTGCCGTCGGAGAATGCACCCGCGCCGGCATAGCCGCTGGTGATGCTGCAAATGCCGCAGTGCAGACAGGAGCGTTCCTTTCCTGCGGGGCAATGGCGTTTCGAAAGCGCCAAACCTTTTTCCAAAATAATGATACGGCAATCCGGTTTCTTTTCATGCAGGCGGTATGCTGTCATCAGACCGCCGATGCCACCGCCGATAATTGCTACATCATACTTCAT
>URNF01000040.1 GCA_900549155.1 uncultured Oscillospiraceae bacterium
CAAACTTCCTGCCAGTCTGCTTGCAAGACCAGCTGCGGTATTGCCAATCAGGCGTGCGAGAACAAGGATCGCAAATAATCAGTAGTGTACACTACGGTGCCGCCCGCGGCTGTGGGCGGCATTTTTAATGAGGTGTCAGGATGATTCATCAATATAAAATGGGCGGCTATAACATCGTGCTCGATGTCTGCTCCGGCGCGATTCACACTGTGGATGAGCTGGCATATGCGCTCATCGCCCGCTTTGAAAACGAGGAAGAGGACGCACTTGTCGCTTCGCTTGCAGCGGAGTTTCACGACAAGGGCGTGACAAAAGAGGATGTCACGGAATGCTATGAGCAGATCGCCGCGCTGAAGGCGGACGGCAAGCTGTTTGCGTCCGACACCTTTGCCCCCATGGCGGGAACGCTCAAGGAAAAGACCTCCGGCGTCATCAAGGCGCTGTGCTTACATATCGCACACACCTGCAACCTGCGCTGCGCCTATTGCTTTGCCGGACAGGGGAAATATCACGGTGAGCAGGCGCTCATGAGCTATGAGGTGGGCAAGCGCGCGCTGGACTTCCTGATGGAAAATTCCGGCACGCGCCACAACCTTGAAGTGGACTTTTTCGGCGGCGAGCCGCTGATGAACTTTGATGTGGTGAAACGGCTGGTGGCGTATGCCCGCAGCGTCGAAAAGGAGAGGGGCAAGCATTTCCGCTTTACACTCACCACCAACGGTATGCTCATCGACGACGACGTGATCGACTTCTCCAACCGCGAAATGAGCAATGTCGTTCTGAGTCTGGACGGACGGCGGGAAATTCACGACCGCTATCGCGTCGATCAGGCGGGCAACGGCAGCTTTGACCGCATCGTCCCGAAGTTTCAGAAGTTTGTGAAAGCGCGCGGCGACAAGAGCTATTATATGCGCGGCACGTTCACGCATGCCAACCCCGACTTCCTCAAGGACATCGAGGAGATGCTTTCCCTCGGCTTCACCGAGCTGAGCATGGAGCCGGTCGTTGCCGCGCCGAACGATCCTGCGGCACTGACCGAGGAGGACAAGCCGATCGTCATGGAGCAGTATGAACAGCTGGCACAGCTGATGCGCCGCCGCGACAAGGAGGGCAAGCCTTTCACGTTCTATCACTATATGATCGACCTCAAGGGCGGTCCCTGTATTTATAAACGCATCTCCGGCTGCGGCTCGGGGACGGAGTATATGGCAGTGACGCCGCAGGGCGATCTGTATCCCTGCCACCAGTTTGTCGGCGAGGAAAAATTTAAGCTCGGCGACATTTGGCGCGGTGTGGACAACAAGGCGACACAAGAGGATTTTGCCGCCTGCAACGTCTATGCAAGAGAGGGATGCCGCGATTGCTGGGCGCGGCTCTATTGCTCCGGCGGCTGTGCCGCCAACGCCTATCACGCGACCGGCTCGGTGCGCGGGGTATACGCCTATGGCTGCGATCTGTTCCGCAAGCGGCTGGAATGTGCGCTGTATGTGGCGATTGCCCGCGCGCTTGAGGACGCATGATGGGAACGCCGATTTGCGATTTCGTGCGGCGCTATGCCGCCGAAAAGCCCGCCCGTCTGCACATGCCGGGGCATAAGGGCAGCGGCGACCTGGGGGAGCTGCGGGACATCACGGAGATCGACGGTGCGGACGATCTGTTTGCGCCGCACGGCATCATTGCGGAGAGCGAGGAAAACGCTTCCCGCCTTTTCGGCGCGCGCACGCTCTATTCTGCGGGCGGCTCGACCCTGTGTATTCAGGCGATGCTGTATCTCACGGCGCTTGCGGCGACCGCAAACGGAAAAACGCCCACTGTCCTTGCGGGCAGAAATGCGCACAAGGCGTTTGTGCATGCCGCCGCGCTGCTGCATATCGCGGTGCGGTGGATCTATCCCGACAAAGCGCAGCCGTATTACAGCGGCAGGATCACGGCGGCGGATGTGAAAGCGGCGCTTTGTGCCGACACCCCGCCGACGGCGGTGTATATCACCACCCCCGACTATCTCGGCAACACGGCTGATGTGGCGGCGATTGCCGCTGTGTGTCACGCGAGCGGCGTGCCGCTGTTGGTGGACAATGCCCACGGGGCATATCTGAAGTTTCTGCCGCAGTCCCGTCACCCGCTGGATCTGGGGGCGGACATGTGCTGTGACTCGGCGCACAAGACGCTGCCCGTGCTCACCGGCGGGGCATATCTGCACATTGCCGACAGTGCGCCGACGGTGTTTCATGAACGGGCGATCGAGGCGATGGCGCTTTTCGGCTCCAGCAGCCCGTCCTATCTCATTCTGCAGTCGCTCGATGCGGTGAATGACCGCCTGCCGACGTTTGCAGCGGCGCTCGAACGGTTTCTGCCGCAGGCGGCGACGTTGCGGGAAAGGCTCGCGGCGGCGGGCTTCGAGACGGTCGGCGACGAACCGCTCAAGCTGACGGTCAACGCGCGGTCGCATGGCTGCAGCGGCAGGACGCTTGCCGCACGGTTGATGGACAATCATATCTATCCGGAGTTTTATGACGCGGATTTTTTGGTGCTGATGCTGTCGCCGTTTGACGCGGACGCGCCGAAAAGGGCGGCGGATCTGCTTTGTGCACTCCCGAAAGGGACGGAAACGGCGCCCCCGCGCCCGCCGCTGCCGCATCCGACGGCGGTGCTACCGCTGCACAAAGCGCTGTTTTTGCCGACAGAGGTCTTGCCGCTTGACGCATGCCTTGACCGTATTTGCGGCATGGCAGTGATCGCCTGTCCGCCCGCCGTGCCGCCGATCATGTGCGGCGAGCGCATAGACGACGCGGTGCTTTCCTGCCTTGCCTATTACGGCGTGGAGCGCTGTACGGTGATTCGATAAAAAAATATAAGATCCGTGCGCACCTTTCGGTTGCACGGATCTTGCTTTATGTATGCTCCCGGTTTCGCATCCTGTGCCGCAGAATACAGTAGTCGGCGGTCAGGGTGAAGAACGTCGCCGCCCATGTGACGGGGAAACAGAGAAACAAGGCTTCGGGCGTGCGGTATGCCGCAAAGACCGTGTAGATCCACAGAATACGCAGACCGCAGGCACCGGCAAGCGAGATGATCGCAGGGGAAACGGCACTGCCGAGTCCCCGCAGAGCGCCGCTCATGACATCCATTGCCGCCAAGAAGAAATAAGGCAGCAGAATGTATTTGAGACGGATCATACCGTAGGCGATGGCTTCCTCTCTTCCGGGAATATACAGGCGGAGAAGCGGTTCGCCGAAAAGATAAATGACGGTGCCGGAGATGATCGCCGTCAGTGCCGCCATCCCCAAACACAGAAGCACACTGCGGCGCACACGTGCTTCCTTGCCTGCGCCGTGGTTTTGTGCGACAAAGGAAATGACGGTGTAGGAAAAGGCATCATGCAGGGAGTAGGAGATGGTGTCGATGTTGCCGGCGGCGGTGTTGCCCGTGACCATGGCTTCGCCGAAGGAGTTGACCGCCGATTGCACCACCATGGCGGAAAGCGAAAACACCGCGCTCTGCACGCCGGACGGGACGCCGAGACGAATGATGTCCCACAGGATGTCCCGCCGCGGCCGCAGATATTTCCATTGCAGCCGCAGATGCATCTCGTCCTTGCAGCGGCAGAGATACAGAACCATCAGCACCGCCGAGAGGTATTGCGACAGCACCGTTGCAGTCGCCGCGCCCGCTACATCCATGAGCAGACCGCCGACGAAGATAACGGTCATAAGAATTTTGAAAGCGCCGGAGAAGATCAGCACGAACAGCGGCAGACGCGTTTCACCTTTCGCACGCAAAAGCGCTGCGAAAAAGTTATACAGCAGGTTCGCGGGCGCACCGAGGAAGTACAGCCGAATATAGAGGACGGCGGACGGCATCGTTTCCGTCGGCGTGCGCATGGCGGTCAAAAGCAGCGGAGAAAAGGCGATGCCGAGCACTCCTGCCGCTGCACCGCAGAGAACGCCGAGCACGGCGGTGGTCTGCACGGTGGCGCGTGCGGTGTCGGCGTCTTTTGCACCGATCGCCGCAGCGGCAGTGACGGTGACACCGACCGAAAGCCCCATGAACACATTGACGATCAGATTGATGATGGTCGCGGTCGCGCCGACGGCGCTGACTGATGTGGAACCGCCGAGGTTGCCGAGAATGACGACGTCGGCGGTGCTGTACAGCAGCTGTAACAGAGAGGTGAGCATGACCGGGATCGTGAACAGCAGAATCTTTTTTGCAAGCGGTCCCTCACACATATTGACGGGTTTCATAGACATTCCTCATTTCTGAGACAGTATACGAGTTAAACGGCCAAAATGCAATTCACAAATCAAACGGTGTTGTTGCACTTTTCGAACATTTTCTCTTGACTTTCCGCTGCCCTGTGTTACAATCATGGCGGAGGGATGGCTATGGACTGTGCTTATACGGATTTTACACAGCTGTATACGATGCCGTTTTCGCTCACTTCGCTGTTTGCGGTGCGACAGAAGTGGAAAAACGGCGTGCTTTTCCGCCGCGACCATCCGCGCAAGAGTACGGGGCTGATCTATCTTCACCGCTGCAACGGGTTGTATACCGCTGCCGACGGCACGACCTTTGACGCACCGCCCGGCAGCGTTATCTGCCTGCCTGCGGGCAGCCGCTACAGCGTGTATAACCACGATTGCGCCGAGAAGCAGGATGATGCTTTTTTGGTGGAATTCAACCTATACAGTGAAGAAAAACTGTTGACTTTTTCGGATGCGCCGTTTTTGGTGGACGGCGGACACACGCATCGCGTTGCCGCGCTGCTGCAGGAGGCGACGGATGCCTTTGAGTCGGCGGTGCGCTCGCCGGTTGCCGTGTATGCCGCGGTGTATACGCTGCTGGCGGTTTTGGGCAAGGCGGCACACGTGGAGGAAAATCGGCGGTTTCGGGTGATCCAGCCGGCGGTGCGGCGCCTTGAACAGAATGATGCCGGATCGGTGGAGGAGCTGGCGGCGGCATGCGGCATGAGCAGCGGCGGCTTTCGGCGGCTCTTTCGGGAATATCTCGGGAAAAGTCCGGTGGAATACCGCACGGAGCTGCGGTTGGGGCGCGCACAGGACATGCTGGAAAACAGCGACGCAACGCTGGAGTATATCGCGGAAACGCTCGGCTATGAAAGCGCAGCCTATTTTTGCCGTGTTTTCAAGAAAAACTGTCACATGACGCCGACTGCCTATCGGGTCATGCGGCGTGCGTAGATGGGGATTTTCGGAAAATTCATAATCTGTACACCCATTTTCCGCACAGAGATAGTATACTGCTTTTGAAAACATGACAGGGGATGAAGATTTTGCAGGAGCAACAGGAACAATGCGTGATGGTGTGTATCACCGATCAACCCGCTTGCAACGATCTGATCGCTGCCGCTGCCGAGATCGCGGCGGCGCGGGAGCTGCCGCTGGTTGCGGTGACGGTGCTGCCGACGGGGCTTGTCTCCGAATACACCGCCGATCGGCTGCAGACACTGTATAACATCGCCGGCAGACACGGCGCGCAGCTTCTGGTGCTGTTCAACGACGCACCCGCGCTGACGGTGGCGGTGACGGCGCGGCAGCAGGAGGCGGCGCACCTGGTGGTCGGCTCGCCCGGACCGGGCAGCAACCGCTTCATCGAAATGATCAAGGGCATCCTGCCGGAGGTGCCGCTGACGGTAGTGGACAAGAATACACAGACGGATATCACCTTTCCCGCTTTTTCCGAAGTAAAAAATGTGTAAAAGCTATTGCTTTTCTGCTTATATTCATTTATAATACATGTGGTAAGGGAGGAGATAATTATGGCAATGTCAGATCAGGTCATTCACAATTTCGATTTCAACAAGCTCATCGAGTTCGCATCCTCGGCGAAAGGCGATGTATATCTGAAAACCCCCGAGGGCGACATTCTGAATCTCAAAAGCCGCCTGACGCAGCTTTTGGCGCTTTCGAATGCGGTGGACTGGGGCAATGTGGGCGAAGCGACGGTCACTTGCACCAATCCCGACGACGAGTCGCGGCTGTTCCGTTTGAATCTCTACGGCAACGACGAGCAGTAAGACACAAAAAGGCTTCTCCGAAAGGCGAAGCCTTTTTTCATGCAAAAACAGGAGTAGCTATGAAAACGATTGCACGCATTCGATCCGATTTCCCCGCCAAATTCGGCATCCCGCGGCAGAGCGGGCTTGTGGACGCGCTGACGGCGACGGTCGTCTTTGAACCGCCCTATCGTAACCCCGATGCTCTGCGCGGGATCGAGGCGTTTTCGCACCTGTGGCTTTTGTGGAATTTTTCCGAAGCGGAGCGGGAGGAATGGTCGCCGACGGTGCGCCCGCCGCGTCTCGGCGGGAACACGCGCGTCGGCGTGTTTGCGACGCGCTCGCCCTTTCGCCCCAATCCGATCGGGCTTTCCTCGGTGCGCCTGCTTGAGGTGCGTCTGCACACGCCCGACGGACCGCAGCTTTTGGTCGGCGGCGCCGATCTGATGGACGGCACACCGATCTATGATATCAAGCCCTATCTGCCGTTTACGGACAGTCACCCCGACGCTGTCGGCGGTTTTGCCGACACGGTGCGCGAAAAATCGCTCAGAGTGAAACTGCCGCATGATCTCCCTGCACATTTTTCCGAAAAAGAGAGGGAGACGCTTTGTGCGATCCTGGCGCAGGATCCGCGCCCGTCCTATCAGGACGATCCGGAAAGGGTCTATCGTTTCACGTGCGGCGCCTGGGATATCGCATTTTGCGTCGCAAACGGTGAGGCATGTGTGACCGAAATTCTGCCGCATCAGGTATAAAGATGCTTTTGCAAGTTTCGGTGTCAAATGTTTCATTTTTTTCATTTTCCTATTGACAAGTGTCATATTATGTAGTATAGTGTCTCTATTAAATTTTTTTCGCATATGCGGAAAGGGTATCGGGAGGGATACTGTATGAAAAAATTGTTGGCTTTGGTTCTTGCGGCAGCGCTGTGCTGCCTGTGCTTTGCGGGCTGCGGCGGTTCGTCGAGCGACGAGAAGGTCGTGAAGATCGGCATTTTTGAGCCTGCATCCGGCAACAACGGCGCCGGCGGCAAGCAGGAAGCACTCGGCGTGAAATATGCCAATTCCAAGCAGCCGACCGTCGAGATCGGCGGCGAGACCTATAAGGTCGAGCTTGTCGAGGTGGACAACCAGTCTGCCGACGACAAAGCGGTGACCGCTGCGGCGGAGCTGGTACATAAGGATGTTTCGATCGTCCTCGGCTCTTACGGCTCTTCTGTTTCCATTGCAGCGTCTCCCACCTTCAAGGAAGCGGGACTTCCCGCCATCGGTATTACCTGCACCAACACGCAGGTGACCGAAAACAATTCGCACTATTTCCGCATTTGCTTCCTCGATCCGTTCCAGGGTGCTGTCTTGGCGAAATATGCCTATGACAACGGCGTGCGCAAGGCGTACACGCTGGCGGAGCTCGGCAATGCCTATGACCTCGGTCTTTCCAGCAGCTTCAAGACGGCGTTCGAAAAGCTGGGCGGCACGGTGATCGCCGACAACTTCCCGTCGAACCAGGCGGACTTCACTTCCTATATTAACAATGCCAAAAACGGCGGTGCTCAGGCAATTTTTGCGCCGACCTCCATTTCCTATGCACAGCTGATCATCGAAGCGGCGGCGACGCAGGGTGTCAAGATCCCGCTGTATGCCGGCGATACCTGGGACAGCAACGTGGTGCTGGACGCGGCAAAGGGCAAGGATGTCACGGTGAACATCACCACCTTCTATCAGGAGGGCGGCAATCCCGACTTCGACAGCGGCTTCAAGGCCTGGCTGAATGGCAACGCGCAGAATCTCACCAACAACGGCGGCAACGACATTGTGTCTGCTGTTTCTGCGATGGGCTATGACGCCTACTTCGTCGCGCTGGAAGCCATCAAGGCGGCGAACTCCACCGACCGCGCAGCCATCATGGCGGCGCTCCCGAATGTGCAGTACACCGGCGTGACCGGACTGATCAAATTCAACGCAACCGGCGATGCGGATCGCACCGTTGCCTACATCAAGGCGGCGGACACGGCGACCGGTGCCTGGACGTTCGTGAAGGAACAGGGCGTTGACTAAAGCATAATCGAGTTTTTCTGCAAGGTCGGATGCTGTATCTGGCATCCGACCTTGCGGTATATGCCGAAGGCGGAAATTTTCCCCTTTGGCTTTCGGAATTTTTGGAGGAATTCGCATGGAATATTTATTGGCGGGCATTTCCGTGGGCGGACAGTATGCGCTGATCGCGATCGGCTATACGATGGTCTACGGCATTTTGCGCCTTATCAACTTCGCGCACGGCGACATCTTCATGGTCTCCGGACTGGTGATGGTGTATGCCACGACGGCGATGCCGCTCTATCTGTCTATCCCGCTCGTGCTCATCGGCACCGTCATTCTCGGCTTTGCCGTGGAGCGCATGGCATATAAGCCGCTGCGCTCTGCGCCCCGTATGTCGGTGATGATCTCCGCCATCGGCGTTTCCTATATGCTGCAGAATATCGCGCTGTATGTGACGGGCGGCCTTGCCAAGACCTATACGTCTATTCCGTGGCTTTCCAAAACGGTGACCGTGTTCGGCGCCACCACCAAGTGGGTGACGCTCGTCACGCCTGTGCTCACCATTGTGCTGGTGGTTGCGCTGGTCATGCTCATCAAATTCACGAAGATCGGCATCGCCATGCGCGCGGTCTCGAAGGACTTTGAGACGGCACAGCTCATGGGCATCAAGATCAACCGCGTTATCAGCACGACGTTTGTCATCGGCTCGCTTTTGGCGGCGGTCGGCTCGATCCTGTATTTCAGCAACTATCCCTCCGTCATTCCCACGTCCGGCGCTATGCCGGGTCTGAAATCCTTTGTTGCCGCGGTGTTCGGCGGCATCGGCTCTATCCCCGGCGCGGTGATCGGTGCGTTCATCATCGGTATCTGCGAAAACCTTATTCGTGCCGTGAAGATCGGCGGCGTCAGCATGACGACCTTCTCCGACGCGTTCACATTTGCATTGCTCATTGTCGTTCTCTGCGTGAAGCCCAACGGACTTTTCGGTGAGAAAACAACGGAAAAGGTCTGAGGGGGTGTCAGCGTGAAAGCATTATCACAGAAAGAAAAAAAGATCAACACGCTCGGCAACCTTGTGCTGCTGTTGGCGCTCTGCATCGTGCTGATCGTCATTGACACGACCTCAAACTCCTTCGACATGATCGTCAAGGTGCTGCAAAAGGGCTGTGTGTATGCCGTTGTGGCGGTGTCCATGAACCTTTTGAACGGCTTCACGGGGCTTTTCTCGCTCGGACAGGCGGGCTTCATGCTGATCGGCGCCTATGTCTATTCCATCTTTTCCATCAGCGATGCCACCCGCGCCAGCGTGTTCAGCTTTTCGCTGAAGGCGGGGGAGACGCCCGTCGTGAATTTCCAGCTGCCCATTCTCGTCGCTATCCTGCTGGCAGGACTTGTCGCGGCGGTGTTTGCTTTCCTGATCGGTCTGCCGGTTCTGAAGCTCAAAAGCGACTATCTGGCGATTGCAACGCTGGGCTTTGCGGAAATTCTGCGCACCATCATCCAGTGGGATAAGCTCGGCAGACTCACAAACGGCTCGTTCCCGCTGAGCGGTCTCAACACGTTCAAGGATCTGCTCGCGGATACACCCTTTCGAAAGCTGTCGTTTGTGATGCCGTTTTTCCTCATGGCGGTCGTCTGCATCGGCATCATTGCGCTGATGCTGCACTCCACCTACGGACGCGCTTTCAAAGCTATCCGTGACGACGAGGTCGCGGCGGAAGCCATGGGCATCAATTTGGCAAAGCACAAAATGATTTCCTTTCTCACCAGCTCATTTTTTGCCGGTGTCGGCGGCGCGATGTATGCCATCTATGTCGGTTCTACCAACGCATCGCCCTTTACCTCGGCACTGACCTATGAAATTCTGCTCATCGTCGTCATCGGCGGCATCGGCTCCATCACCGGCTCCGTTCTTGCGAGTTTCCTGTATATTGCTTCGCAGGAATGGTGGCTGCGCGGACTGGACAGCGGCTCGTTCCTCGGCATGCAGTCGCCGCTGTTCCGCAACGGCTTCCGCCTGGTGGTGTTTTCCGCCATCATCATGATCTTCGTCCTGTTCTTCAGACGCGGCATCATGGGTGATCACGAATTTTCCTCGCTCGGTATGGTGCGCGGCATTGTCGGCATCCCGAAAAAGATCGCCGGTCTGTTTCACAAAAAGAAGAAAGCGGAGGAGAAAGCTATATGAATACCGTACTTCGCTTAGAGGATGTCACTATGCAGTTCGGCGGCGTGGTGGCAGTGGACAACTTCTCGATGGAGATCCATGAGGGCGAGATCGTTTCGCTCATCGGTCCCAACGGCGCCGGTAAGACGACCGCGTTCAACGCGGTCACCGGCGTGTATCAGCCGACCAACGGCGCGATCTATTTCAAGGATAAGCGCATTTTGGAAAACCATCCCACCGGCAAGATGAAACGGCTGTATGCCGGTGAAAATGCCGGGAAATATACGCATGTGATGAAGAAAACGCCGGATCAGATCACAAAGCTCGGCATGGCGCGCACGTTTCAGAACATTCGCCTTTTCAAATCCATGACGGTGTTTGAAAATGTGCTGGTCGCGACGCATATGCGCCGCAAGAGCAATCTGTTCACCGCGACATTCATGCTCAATCACAAAGAGGAAATGCAGATGCGCCGCGAGGTGCTCGAGCTTCTTGAGATCGTCGGTCTTGCCGATGTCAAGGACGAGATCGCCACATCGCTGCCCTATGGCAAGCAGCGGCATTTGGAGATCGCCCGCGCGCTGGCAACAAAGCCGTCGCTTTTGCTGCTGGATGAACCCGCAGCCGGCATGAACCCGCAGGAGACGGAAGAGCTGACGGCGTTTATCCGCCGCATCCGCGACGAGTTCCATCTGACGGTGTTCCTCATTGAGCATCACATGAATTTGGTCATGGACATTTCCGATCGCATCTATGTGATCGACTTCGGCAAGCTGATCGCTTCCGGCACACCGCAGCAGGTGCAGAACGATCCGCGCGTGATCGAGGCATATCTGGGGGTGCAGAACGTTGAGTAATATACTGGAAATTCGGGATCTGACGGTTTCCTACGGCGGCATCCGCGCGGTCAAGGGCATCAGCATGGATGTGCCGAAAGGGCAGATTGTGACGCTGATCGGTGCGAACGGCGCCGGTAAGTCCACGACGCTGCGCACCATCGCCGGTATCGTCAAGCCGCAGACGGCGTCCATCCGCATGGATGGGGTGGAGTTGGTCGGCAAGTCGCCGGATCAGATCGTGCAGCAGGGCGTGACGCTCGTGCCGGAGGGGAGACGCGTGTTCTCCAATCTGACGGTGCTGGAAAACCTGAAGATCGGGGCATACTTGCGGCATGACGATCTTTCCGACGACATTACCTATGTATATGACCTTTTCCCGCGTCTTAAGGAGCGCAACTGGCAGCTTGCCGGGACGCTGTCCGGCGGCGAGCAGCAGATGCTGGCGGTCGGCAGAGCGCTGATGAGCCGCCCGAAGCTCATCATGATGGATGAGCCGTCCCTCGGTCTTGCGCCGCTTGTGGTGCAGAGCATTTTTGAGATCATCAAAACCATCCGCAGCGAAGGCATCACCGTGCTTCTCAACGAGCAGAACGCCAACATGGCGTTGCAGGTGGCGGACAAAGCCTATGTGCTGGAGACCGGTGAGATCACCATGAGCGGCACGGGCAAAGAGCTTTTGTCGGATGAAAGAATAAAAGAAGCCTATCTCGGAAAACAGAAAAAGGAGCGGTGATGACATGCAGAGAACAGCGGTAAAGGCAATATATGCCGACATGAACGCCTTTGCGGAAAAGGAAGTCACGGTCGGCGGCTGGGTGCGCAATCTGCGCGACAGCAAGGCGTTCGGCTTCATCGACCTCAACGACGGCAGCTGCTTTAAGTCGGTGCAGGTGGTCTTTGAGCGGGAGAAGCTCGACAATTATGACGAGATCGCCGCACAGAACATCGGTGCGGCGCTGGTCGTGCGCGGCATTGTCCGTCTGACACCGGAAATGAAGCAGCCCTTTGAGATCAAGGCGACACAGATCGCGGTGGAGGGGACTTCCACGCCGGACTATCCCCTGCAGAATAAGCGCCACACGGTGGAGTACCTGCGCGAGCAGGCATATCTCCGTCCGCGCACCAACCTGTTTTCCGCGGTGTTCCGCGTGCGCAGCGAGGTGGCGTTTGCCATTCATTCCTTCTTCCATGCGCGCGGCTTTGTGTATGTGCACACGCCGCTCATCACCGGCTCTGACTGCGAGGGTGCGGGCGAAATGTTCCGCGTGACAACGCTCGATCCGAACGATCCGCCCCGCAAGGAGGACGGCTCTGTGGATTGGTCGAAGGACTTTTTCGGCAAGAGCACCAACCTGACGGTGTCGGGTCAGCTGGAGGTGGAGACCTTTGCGCATGCGTTCAGCAATGTGTATACCTTCGGTCCGACCTTCCGCGCGGAAAATTCCAACACCGCGCGCCATGCAGCGGAATTCTGGATGATCGAGCCGGAGATCGCTTTCGCGGATCTCCACGACAACATGCAGCTTGCATGGGATATGATCCAGTCGATCATCCGCCATGTGCTGGAAAACTGCAAACAGGAGCTGGCATTCTTCAACAGCTTTGTCGACAAGGGACTTTTGGAGCGTCTGGAGACGCTGGCGGCAAGCAGCTATAAAAAGGTCACCTACACCGAGGCGGTGGAAATGCTGCAAAAGTGCGGCGCGGACTTCAAGTATCCCGTGGAATGGGGCATGGATCTGCAGACCGAGCACGAACGCTATCTGACCGAGCACATCTATCATTGCCCGGTGTTTGTCACCGATTATCCCAAGGAGATCAAGTCCTTCTATATGCGTCTCAACGACGACGGCAAAACGGTGGCAGCAATGGATCTTTTGGTGCCGGGCGTCGGCGAGATCATCGGCGGCAGCCAGCGCGAGGAGCGGCTGGATGTGCTTTTGGAGCGGATGAAAGAATGCCACCTCGACGAAAAGGACTATTGGTGGTATATTAATCTGCGGCGCTACGGCGGCACGACACATTCCGGCTACGGACTGGGCTTTGAGCGCATCATCATGTATTTGACCGGCGTGTCGAACATTCGCGATGTGATCCCCTATCCCAGAACCGTCGGCAACGCAGAATATTGAGAAGAAAAAGAGGCGGGTGTGATACATCACACCCGTTTCAGACTGTCAAAAAAGTCCGCAGGACGCAAAAGCGCATTTGCACGAAAAGGCATCGGAAAAACTTTAGCAAACAAATAGGAGCGTTTCTTTGAAACGCACGCTTTTGCTGTCTGCGTCAACCGCCCCCTGGTGTATGTCATATACGCCGACGGGGGGGCGGTTTCCTTGCTCCTGCGGTTTTTAGACAGCCTTGCAGTGTGTCAAAAAACTTGTTTTTTGACACACTGAGACGGGTGTGATACATCACACCCGTTTTTCTGTTGACATTGCGGCAATTTTTGGATAAGATAGGTATGGTATTACCCTGTGGTAGAAAAAGGGGGTATGACCCGCAAATGCGGGTGTGTATATGAAGGATCTGAAAGTTTGCCTGCTCAATGATTCGTTTCCGCCGCTCATTGACGGGGTGGGCAACGCCGTTGTCAATTATGCGGAGAATATCCGCAAATGCGGCGGCAGTGCGACGGTGGTGACACCGTCCTATCCGGACGTGTCGGACGATGCGTTTCCGTTTCCGGTCGTGCGGTATCCCAGCGTGGATTTTTCCAAATTCTGCGGCTACCGCGCGGGCTATCCCTTTGATGCAAAGGTGCTGGACCGCTTAAACAAAGAAAATTTCGATATCATCCACAGCCACTGCCCGATCGCTTCCACCATGCTGGCAAGGGCGCTGCGGGAGACCACGGGAAAGCCGCTTGTGTTCACTTATCATACCAAATTCGACATCGATATCAAGAACACCATCCGCTCGGAAAAGCTGCAGCGGCTGGCGATCAAGGTGCTGGTCAACAACATCGAGGCGTGCGATGAGGTGTGGGTGGTCAGCAACGGCGCGGGTGAAAATCTGCGCACGCTTGGCTACACCGGCGACTATCGCGTGATGGAAAACGGCGTGGACTTTGTGCGCGGCCGTGCGGATGACGCGGCGATTGCCAAGATCGGTGCGGAGTACGGCATTGCCGATGACGAGCCGGTTTTGCTGTTTGTCGGACGCATGATGTGGTATAAAGGCATCCGCATCCTGCTGGATGCCGCCCGCCTTTTGCGCAATGAGGGGTTGCGCTTTCGCCTTTTGTTTGTGGGCGAGGGCGGCGACTTTGAGGAGATAAAGGCATATGCCGAGACATTGAGGCTCGGCGAGACGTGTATCTTTGCGGGGGCACAGCGCGACCGCGAGCGTCTGCGCGCCTATTTTTGCCGCGCAACCATGTTCGTGTTTCCGTCCACCTTCGACACCAACGGCATTGTCGTGCGGGAAGCGGCGGCGTGCGGCCTTGCCAGCATGCTGATCGCGGGCAGCTGCGCCGCCGAGGGGATCACGGACGGCAGAAACGGCATTCTTTGTGAGGAAAATGCGGAGTCTGCCGCGAAAGCGATGCGCTTTGCCTGCAAAAATCCGCAGGTGCTGCGGGAGATCGGCATGCATGCCATGCAGGAGATCTATATTTCCTGGGAAACGGCGGTGCGCGCCGCCTATGACCGCTATGCGGAGATCGACGCGCTGCACCGTGCGGGTGCATACAAGGAACGGCGCGTGCCGCTCGACAGTGTCTACGGCACGCTTGCAGAACTGATAAAAGAATTCAATCGATGGCGCAGCCTGCCGACCCGAAAAAAGGAAAAAGCGGATGCGCAAAAAGGAGATGCTTTGGATGAGTGAGCGCGTTCTTTTGATCATGAATCCCTGTTCGGGGCAGAAGCGTGCGCGGCGGTATCTTGCGGATATTCTGGGGCTTTTCCGCGCGCACGATTTTGTGACGACGGTCATGCCGACTATGGCGCGCGGCGACGCGATAGAGATCATCAAGGAGCACGGCAAAAATGCCGACCGTATTGTGTGTATCGGCGGCGACGGCACGTTCAACGAGGTCGTTTGCGGCGTGCTGGATGCGGGACTGACCGTGCCGATCGGCT
>URNF01000041.1 GCA_900549155.1 uncultured Oscillospiraceae bacterium
TAGCCAACGGTGACCAGATTGTCAAAGGGCTCGCCGGTACGGCCGTCATACAGAACGGTCTTGCCGTCCTCGCGCTTGCCTGCCTGCTGCAGCAGCTCGCGGATGTCCGCCTCATGCGCGCCGTCGAAAACGGGCGTCATGACCTTGAAGCCGAGAGCGGCGGCGGCATAGCCGAGATGCACTTCCAGCACCTGACCGATGTTCATACGGGACGGAACGCCCAAGGGGTTCAACACGATGTCGAGCGGCGTGCCGTCCGGCAGGAACGGCATATCCTCGCTCGGCAGGATGCGGGAAACAACGCCCTTGTTACCGTGACGACCCGCCATCTTATCGCCGACGCTGATCTTGCGCTTCTGTGCAATATAGCAGCGCACGACCATGTTCACGCCGGGGCTGAGCTCGTCGCAGTTTTCGCGGGTGAACACCTTGACATCGACAATGATGCCGTATTCACCGTGCGGCACGCGCAGCGAGGTGTCGCGCACCTCACGCGCCTTTTCGCCGAAGATGGCGCGCAAAAGGCGCTCCTCGGCAGTCAGCTCGGTCTCGCCCTTCGGGGTGACCTTACCGACCAGGATGTCACCGGAACGCACCTCGGCGCCGATGTGGATGATGCCGCGCTCGTCCAGATCCTTGCGCGCATCCTCGCTGACGTTCGGAATGTCTCTCGTGATCTCCTCCGGTCCGAGCTTGGTGTCGCGGGATTCGATCTCATATTCCTCAATGTGGATGGACGTGAACACATCGTCACGCACCATCTTTTCGTTGAGCAGCACGGCGTCCTCGTAGTTATAGCCTTCCCAGGTCATGAAGCCGATGAGGGCGTTCTTGCCGAGGGCGATCTCGCCGTTACAGGTCGCGGGACCGTCGGCGATGACGTCGTGCTCCTCGACATGCTGACCGGCGCTGACGACCGGGCGCTGATTGATGCAGGTGCCCTGGTTGGAACGGGCAAACTTGATCATTTTATAGACATCGGTCTCGCCGTTGTCGTCGCGGCGCACCACGACGGTGTCCGCCGAGGCGGAAACGACGGTGCCCGCCGCCTTGGCAAGCACGCAGACGCCGGAGTCGACGCCCGCTTTGTATTCCATGCCCGTGCCGACGATCGGGGACTCAGTCTTGAGCAGCGGCACAGCCTGACGCTGCATGTTCGAGCCCATCAGAGCGCGGTTGGCGTCATCGTTTTCCAAAAACGGGATCATGGAAGTTGCCACAGACACGACCATCTTCGGCGAAACATCCATGTAGTCGATCTTTTCGCGGGCAACCTCAAGGAACTCGTCGCGATAGCGCGCGTTGACCTTCGGGCGGACAAAGCAGCCGTTCTCGTCGAGCGGCTCGTTCGCCTGTGCCACGATGAAGTCGTCTTCCATGTCCGCAGGCATATACACCACTTCGTCGGTGACCTTGCCGGTCTCCTTGTCGACGCGGCGGAACGGCGCTTCCACAAAGCCGTATTCATTGATGCGGGCGAAAGTAGCAAGATAGGAGATAAGGCCGATGTTCGGACCTTCGGGCGTCTCGATCGGGCACATACGGCCATAGTGGCTGTAGTGCACGTCACGCACCTCAAATCCGGCGCGGTCACGGGACAGACCGCCGGGGCCGAGGGCGGACAGACGACGCTTGTGCGTCAGCTCCGCCAGCGGGTTATTCTGATCCATGAACTGGGACAGCGGAGAAGAACCGAAGAACTCCTTGATCGCCGCCACAACGGGACGGATGTTGATGAGCGCCTGCGGCGTGACCACATCCATGTCCTGACCCTGCAGCGTCATGCGCTCGCGGATCACGCGTTCCATGCGGGAGAAGCCGATGCGGAACTGGTTCTGCAGAAGCTCGCCCACCGAGCGGATACGGCGATTGCCGAGGTGGTCGATGTCGTCGGTCGTGCCGACGTCGTGACCGAGGCAGTTGAGATAGTTGATGGACGCCAGAATGTCGTCCACGGTGATATGATTGGGCACCAGCTCCGCAGCGCGGGCGGTGATCATTTCCTTCAGTGCGTCCTTGTCGTCGCCGCAGGCTTCGAGAATTTCGCACAGCACGCTGTGGCACACGCGCTCGCGGATGCCGCATTCGGTCACGTCGAAATCAACATACTTGTGAATGTCGACCATGCCGTTGGTGATGATCTTGACCTCGCGCTCCTCTCCGTGCTCTTCCACGGTGACAAACGCTTCGCGCACGCCGGCATCTTCCATCTCCAGCGCGCGGGCGCGGTCGATGGTCTCACCCGCTTCCGCCATCAGCTCACCGGTGTTGGGGTTGGCGATCGGGCGGCTGAGCGTGTGCCCGGCAAGGCGGTTGGAAAGGCCGAGCTTTTTGTTGTATTTATATCTGCCGACGCGGGACAGATCATAACGGCGGGGATCGAAAAACAGCCCCTCAAGGTGCTGCTGCGAATTTTCCACCGTCAGCGGCTCGCCGGGGCGCAGCTTGCGGTAGATCTCCAGCAGTGCTTCCTCGGTGTTCTTGGTCGGATCCTTTTCGATGGTGGCGTGCAGACGCTCGTCATCGCCGAAAAATTCGATCAGCTGCGCATCGGTGGACAGTCCCATCGCACGGGCGAGACAGGTCACCGGCAGCTTGCGGTTCTTGTCGATGCGGACATAGAACACATCGGAAGAATCCGTTTCATATTCCAGCCAGGCACCGCGATTGGGGATCACGGTCGAGGTGAACAGCTTTTTGCCGGTCGTGTCATAGCTCATGCCGTAGTACACACCGGGGGAACGCACGAGCTGCGACACGATGACGCGCTCGGCGCCGTTGATGACAAAAGTGCCGCTTTCGGTCATGAGCGGGAAATCGCCCATGAACACCTCGGACTCCTTGACCTCGCCGGTCTCCTTGTTGAGCAGACGCACGCGCACATGCAGCGGTGCGGCATAGGTCACATCGCGTTCCTTGCACTCCGCCACCGTATACTTCGGCGTATCGTCCAGGCGATAGTCAATGAACTCCAGCACCAAGTTGCCGGTGTAGTCCGCGATCGCAGACATGTCGTGGAAGACCTCTTTGAGACCTTCCTCCAGAAACCACTTGTATGAGTTTTTCTGCACCTCAATGAGGTTCGGCATGTCCAGAACCTCGTTGATCTTGGCAAAGCTCATACGGGTGGTGGTCCCCAGCTTGACCGGTTTGATATTCACCATTGGCTTGACCACTCCTTTTGTATTTCATCCGCGCATTACCGTCCCGCGGGAGAATACGATTTTACTTTCATCACGGCAGGGCGAAAAAGCGTTTTGCGAAAAGCCTTTTTCGGAAAATTTCTTGCATTTTTCCGCATCCTGTGCTATACTGTTTTCGGAGTAAACGGCACATGTTCCCATGATTAAGCAGTTTATTATTCTATACCTTTTTTTACCGGTTGTCAACCGTTTTTTGCGGGTTGGCAATATTTTTTTGCCTTTTTGCCTGTTTTCGGCGGGTTTTGCCCGTTTTTCCCCGCTTTTGCAAAGGAAAACGCCGCCGTGTGCTTCTGAATGAAACACACGGCGGCGTTGGTTTATTCTGTCAATAGTGCAGCAGCCACATGCGACAGACGGCGGCAAATTCCCGTATCCAATAACAGGGGAACAGATACCACGGCGAGCCGCAGGTCGCCGTCCCCACCGGCGTCAGCCCCGCACTGCGGGCATAGCAGGCGGCGCGGTATTGATGAAATTCCTGCGTTGCGATCACGACGTTCTGCGGCAATCCATTCTCCTCAATGACCGCGCGCGACAGGCGCAGGTTTTCCATCGTGCTGGTGGATGCATCCTCCATATAGATCCGTGCAGCGTCAATGCCTTTGCTTATGAGATATTCCCGCATGACCGACGCTTCGGAAAACATTTCGTCCGCGCCCTGTCCGCCGCTGACAACACACGGCGCGTCGGGATGCGCGACAAGAAAGTCCACTGCGGCATCCAGGCGCTGCCGCAGCATGAGCGACGGCGCATTTTTCCGCACCTGCGCGCCGAGCACCACCACCGTCACCGGCGTATCCTCCGGTGCTTTTCGGACGGAGTGTCCGAGCATCAGCACCGACACGACGAGAAACAGCAGCAAGATCAGCGCTATGACCGCGCCCACGGCATACACGCCGCAGCGCACGCCGCGACCTGCATCGCGGACAGCGGCAAACAGCCGCACCGTCTGCGGTGCGAAAACCGCCGCCAAAAATCCCAAAGCGCCCACCGTGACCGGTGTGATCACACCGATCCCGCGTATACGCCCAATGAAAAACGGGAGCGATCCCCAAATGAAAACCACGGCGGACACCGCCGCCAGGGGAATGCGCCATTTCATCGCCTACATCCTTTCTTTCGCAGTTGAGAAAAGGGCGCCGAAAGCGCCCTTTTCTTCTGTTTCTACATTCAGATGCTGCGCACGCGGATCACGCCGTCGATACCCGTGAAGCCGTCCAAAGTCGCAGCGGCGGGAGCGCCCTCCACATCCAGCAGCGTATAGGCATAGTCCTTTTTGGACTTGTTCACCATCGACGCAATGTTGATGCCCGCTGCGGAAACGACCGCACTGATCTGTGCCAGCATGTTCGGCACATTCTTGTGCAGCACACAGATGCGGTTTGCCGCCGCGCGCGGCGCCTGCACGTCGGGGAAGTTGACGGAATGGAGAATGTTGCCGTTCTCCAAATAGTCCTTGATTTCATCCGCCGCCATCACAGCGCAGTTGTCCTCGCTCTCGGGCGTGGACGCGCCGAGATGCGGGATGGCGATCACGTTTTCCACATCGAGCATTTCCTCGGTCGGGAAATCCACGACATAGGCGGCGACCTTGCCGCTTTCCAGCGCCGCCAGCATATCCGTGCTGTTCACCAGTCCGTCGCGCGCAAAGTTGAGCACCCGCACGCCGTCCTTCATCACGGCAAACGCGTCCGCATTCAGCATGCCCTTGGTGTCCGGCAGCAGCGGCACGTGCACGGTGATATAGTCACATTCCTTATAGATCGTCTCGAGATCGACGGCATGGTGCACATCGCGGGACAGCTTCCACGCGGTGTCTACCGACAAAAACGGATCATAGCCATAGACCTCCATGCCGAGCGCTCTGGCGGCGTTTGCCACCAGCACGCCGATCGCGCCGAGACCGATGACGCCGAGCTTCTTGCCGGCGATTTCGGGACCGGCAAACGCCGACTTGCCTTTTTCCACCAGCTTGCCGACCATGTCGCCCTCGCCCTTGAGCGTTTTTGCCCATGCGATGGCGGGCACGACCTTGCGGGAGGACAGCAAAAGGCCCGCGATCACAAGCTCCTTGACCGCATTGGCGTTTGCGCCGGGCGTGTTGAACACCACGATGCCCGCATCGCTGCATTTATCGACCGGGATGTTGTTGACGCCTGCGCCCGCGCGCGCGATCGCGAGAAGCGACTGCGGCAGCGCCATGTCGTGCATGGCGGCAGAGCGCACCATCACGCCGTCGGCGGTATCCAGCACATCGGTCACGGTATAGCCCGCGCCGAGACGATCCGTGCCGCAGGCGGCAATTTTATTCAAAGTGCAAATATTCATGCTCAATCCCTCTTATGCATTATTTTTCTCAAAATCTTCCATGAAGGCGACCAGCTTTTCCACGCCCTCGACCGGCATGGCGTTATACATGGACGCGCGCATACCGCCCACCGTGCGGTGACCCTTGAGGTTGACAAAACCGGCAGCAGCCGCTTCTTTGACAAATTTGGCATCCAGCTCCTCGTTGCCCGTGACAAACGGCGCGTTCATGAGCGAGCGATCCTCTTTCACGACCGTGCCCTTGAACATGGCGGAGCGATCGAGGAAGTCATACAGAAGTCCCGCTTTCTTCTCGTTGATCTTCTGCATGTTTTCCAGACCGCCGATCTCGTTTTTCAGCCACTCCAGCACCAGCTTGCAGATGTAGATGGTATAGCAGGGCGGGGTGTTGAACATCGAATCGTTGTCGGCATGGATCTGATAGTTGAACATGGTCGGGGTGATGTCCATGGCGTGACCGATGAGATCCTCACGCACGATGACTACCGTGAGACCTGCAGGCGCCATGTTCTTCTGCGCGCCGGCATACAAAAGACCGAAGCGGGACACGTCGATCGGACGGGACAGGATGCAGGACGAAATGTCCGCCACCAGCGGCACATTGCCGGTTTCGGGCAGCTCATGATACACCGTGCCGTAGATGGTGTTGTTCATGCAGATGTGGAAATAATCCGCATCCTTCGTGAAGGTCGCGGGATCGAGCTTCGGGATATAGGAAAAAGTCTTATCCTTTGAGCTTGCCACCACATGTGCATCGCCGTAGCGTGCCGCCTCTTTGTATGCCTTGGTCGCCCACTGTCCGGTCAGCACATAGTCCGCTTTGCCGCTGCCGGTCATGAGGTTCATCGGCACCATGGCGAACTGAGACGAAGCGCCGCCCTGCAGAAACAGCACCTTATAGTTATCGGGGATCTGCATGACCTCGCGCAAGAGTGACTCACACGACTTGATGATGGCGTCATAGGTCTTAGATCGATGCGACATCTCCATGACGGACTGTCCCGATCCCTCATAATCCAACATCTCAGCCGCTGCTCTTTTGAGCACGCTTTCCGGCAGCATGGACGGGCCGGCGGAAAAATTGTACACTCTTGCCATTCAAAACCATTCCTTTCGTATTGCGGGTATCCCCCGCAGGGTCACACCTCTTGCAACTATATGCAAGTAAGTTTTATTTTACTATACCGCAATGCCGCTGTCAAATCTTTTTTGCGGACAGAAAGGTAAAAAAATCTGCCGTCCTTTCGAAAAAGGGCGGCAGGTTCTTAATCAACATAGCAAACAGTCTTGTGCAATTGCATCACACAGGTTCCGTCGGGAAGGTATTAAAATGACGCGAGTAGTATGTCGTTCCGTCTTCATACAGTCCTATCACACCCAATTCATTGCGCAGCGGGTAGGAGAAAAGTATAGCTACTTCTTCCTCGCTGTAATTCGAATATGTTCCGGCAATCATTCTGCCGGTGGCTTCATATCCCTTGACGTAGGTAGACTCATAAATCACATGGTGCGCCATCGTCGCGTCCGGATTTCGCTTGAACAGCCACAGCTTCACACACGTTCCGTAGTCATACAGGGCAGCCACTTCGTCGGCACCGTCATGATCAAAGTCGCCCGCCACAACTCTACCGTTGATCTTTGTGGCATCATAAGTGCCGGTCTGCCCGTAGCAGCGGAAGGTGATGGTGTGCTCCGGCGTTATCTTGAACACCCACATACGCATGAACTCGTTTTCGCCGTAGCTGAAGAAGGCGGAAATCTCATCCTGACCGTCGGCATCGAAATCGCCGGCAACCACTCTGCCCCGCACATTGTCGCCCGGGAAGTAGTTCACCATGCCTGCGGAATAGTGTTTTCCCGAGCCGTCCGCATTCACGCCGAACACGCGCAGCTCCACAGAGTCGCCGTGGTTATAGAACGCGCCCATTTCCTCTCTGTCGTCGCCGTCAATGTCGCCCGCAAACACAAGGTTAGTCATCCGCGACGGATCGCAGGTCTCTGTTTGCAACGCAACATAGCACAAGACCTTCCCGTCTTCACCGATATCAAAAATCCACAGCTTGGCAAAGGTCCCGTAGTTGAACAGGGCACCGATCTCATCCCTGCCATCTGCGTCAAAATCGCATGCCACGACCCTGCCCTTGATGCCGTTTGTCGAGAAATAATCACTGAACACCACCGTCTCACCGAAGCCAAAGCGCGTGTCCGCATCCCACTTCACAAGATCCATGTGGTCTCCCGTTCCGCAAAACGCGGCATAATCGTCCTTCCCATCACCGTCGAAATCGCCGGCAACTATTGTATAGTCGCAAATGCTCATATTCCTTGCCTGTCGCAGAGCATTATAGGCATTCAGTCTGCCGCCTGTAACGCACTTATTCGTGAAAGCAGACGATTTATCTACGTTCTGCGTGATGCAATATCGGATCTGATTGATCGTCAGTGCGGGGTTATAGCTTTTGATCAGTGCCACAACGCCGGCAACAACCGGTGCAGCAAGAGATGTGCCGTTATCTCTGGGATAGCTACCGTTCAAACCCGTGCTGACTATGGATGTCCCGGGTGCAAACAGATCCACGCTGGTTGCACCGTAATTGCTGCCACCGGCAATCCAATCAAATCTTGTACTGTTTCCTACCGTCAATATGTTACGTGCGTTATAACACGCCGGATAGACCTGATTTGTTCCGCTGTCAACATTTCTACTGTCATTTCCGGCTGCGCAAACGATCAAACCCGTGTAATTTCTGATTGCCACTTTCATGCCGACATCTTGATCATCGAAGATTAGACTGATGTTCAGTATCGGTATGGATTTTTGAGAAGCGTAGTTAATAGCATCTATAACTCCTTCTCTACTTATTTCGTATCCCCCGTCCACTACTTTAATTACGCGCAGAGACACCAATTTTATCTTCCAGCATACACCGGTGATCCCGATTTGATTATTAGCGACAGCACCAATAATGCCCGCAATCTGCGTTCCATGAGAGCCGGCACAAAACGAGGTTCCTCTTCCGTCATCGGTGAAATCGGCGCTCAGCGTCTGATCGCAGTTTGCTGCCAGATCAGGATGCGTGAAGTCAATTCCGTCGTCGATGATGCCCACCCGCACGGAAGCAGAGCCCTTCGACATTTCCCATGCCTTGTCGATGGAGGTCAGCGGGATCTCATACTTGGCATATTCGGTAGCCTGTGGATCATCCGTAATCAAATCGTCAGATGAATCAGCCGCATTCACAGAAGCGTCCGTTCCGCTTCCAGCTTCCTGCATTTCCGATGCCGCCGTTTCATCCTCATCGTTGACCGTATAGATACGGTTCGGGGAAGCCGCCAAAACATCGTCACGTTTTTCCAGCTCCCGTATGGCAGCAAGCACCGTCTGCTTTCCCGGATTTCGAAGATGCAGCTTGAAAAGCGCGTGGAAATCGTCAAGGTCCCGTATGCAGCGCGCGGCTTCCTCTTCCGTTTCATAGTAATACACCTGTTCCACAGAGGAGAATTCCAAGCCCTCCACCTGCAGATCGAAGTATTCCTCTCCATAGACCCGCAAAGGAGACGAAAAATCGCGTTTCAAGGTGACAAACAGCATAGACGCATCAAAATTGTCCGCCGCCGTCGCCTCACAGGGAACGAGAACCTCCGCACCGGTGTTCTCCTCTGACTCGCCAAAACCGACATCTTCCGCCATGCCGCCCAAATCGGCAGGCGGCGCCGTCCCGACTGTGTCGACAGACAGCACCGGTTCGGCAAAAACGCCGCAGGACAGCGCGATGCACAGCACCAGCGCCAACATCATTTTCTTCATGTGTATGACCCCCTTTTCATTTCACGGCTTTTCAACATCACAAAGATTGCGAATTTTTCACCGTAAGTGTAGTATATCATACATCTTGTCAAAATGTCAACAATTTTTATGAAATGTTTGAAAAAATTGTTCTATGTGTGAAAAATCAAAAAATGCTGCCCTTTCTGTAGAAAGGGCAGCAAGATCTTTTCTGTTTTCGCGCTGCATTCATCGGACAATCGGTGTACGGTTGTCATACAGCAATACTATAGAGAAAACGCTGAAATACGTTTACAAATGCTCCCCACCGGTCGGAAAGCACCAAACCGACATGTCAGTCAACATAGCGAACGGTTTTGTGCGACTGCACCGCCACATCCTTTGCGGCAGTTGCCATGTCCGCGGTCAATTCATAGATCCACAACCATTGTGTCACTGCTTGCTTATACATCAGTCTATTTGTTACGGATTCCACTCGCTCCAATGCGACATTGATTCTAAGCGTGGAACCGTCCAAAGACACCGACTCGACCGATCCTGTGACACCGCTGTCAGATTCAGAGAAATAGAGAATCAAAAGTGCCTTGTCGGCAAAGAAAGCATCGTCAAATGCTTCTTTCAGCACATACGGCATTCTTCTCTTGTCAACCGGGTACACATCAGACTCATCAAAATGCGATTTGAGCAAATCCGAATATGCGTCAAAATCGTTGACGCTGCGACATATGCGCGCCGAGGGCTGTAATACATTCGTCTCATGACATACTTCCAGCTTTTTCACCGGCTGCAGCGACAACAGGTTGCCCTTCACGGGCAGCGGCGCGATATAGGTCGTCGCCTTTGTCGTTTTCCCGCTCGTTTTTTGCGTCGATTTAACATCCGAGACAGTCTGCGCTTTGGCGGTCTTTGTGACCGCTGCAGACTTTGCCGGAGTCGTTTCGGTTTCTCTTTCAGCGGTTTCGGGAGAAGTTGCCTGCGGTGCCGTCACGCCAGCTTGCCCGCGCGCGACTTCGGAAACGACTTCCGTTGTCTGCGTCGCACACGCCGCGCACATCAGCGTCATCAAAGCTGCCAGGCAGATACACAAGACTCTTTTCATGCATATGCCTCCTCAAATTGCCGGTGAACTTTGCCTACAAGAATAGTATACCGCATTGTGTCACTTATGTCAATCTTGTTCTTTGCCAAATTCACAAATTGTACAACGTCCGCTTTTTCTTTTATCTGAAAAAGCGGACGTTCTGTACATTTATGACATGTGCTTCTATATTATACTATATGCATCTATCCCATATCCGCCCCGTTAAATGCGGAATTTTATCACACATCGATCTCGCAACAACCTTACTTCTTCCCCAGTGAACGATACAGGCGGATATAGGCGTTTGCCGATCTTCCCCAGCTGAAATCCGTTTCCATGCAGCGGGACACCAGCACCGGCCAATCTGTTTCGTTGTGATATGCCCCCAGCGCGCGGAACACCGCCTTTTGCATGTCCTCGCCGTTGTAGGTATCGAACACAAAGCCGAAGCCCTCGCCGTCGCCGCAGTCGCGGATGCTGTCCGCAAGACCGCCGGTGCGGCGCACGATCGGCACCGTGCCGTAGCGGCAGGCGACCATCTGTGCCAGTCCGCACGGTTCGCTCTGCGACGGCATCAGGAAGATGTCCGCCGCCGCATAGATCTTTCTCGCCAGCTCCGGCACAAAGCCCGCGCAATAGCAGAATTTCTCCGGATATTGCCCCTGTTTCTCGCGGAAGAAGGTTTCAAACGCCCAGTCGCCCGAGCCGAGCAGCACGATCTGCACATCCTCCTGCATCAGGCGGTCAAAGGCATAGCGCACCAAATCAAGTCCCTTGTGGGACACAAGGCGCGTCACCATGCCGATCATCGGCACATCGCCGCGCTGCGGCAGATGCAGCCGTTCCTGCAGCCTTTGCTTATTCTCCGCCTTGCCCGCCTTGACGGTCTCGGCGGTGTAGTGTGCAAACACATCGGGATCGGTCGCAGGATCATAGCTGTCGGTGTCGATGCCGTTGAGAATGCCCGACAGCTTCCACGAGCGCTCCCGCAGAATGCTGTCCAGTCCGTGCGCATACCACGGATCCAGGATCTCATGTGCATAGCTTTCGCTCACGGTCGTCACGCGGTCGGCGGTCTCGATCGCCCCCTTCATGAGGTTGACACACCCGTCGTGCTCCACGACCGAACGGTCATACTGCGGAATGCCGAACACATCCTCTAAAATTTCCATACCGTATTTGCCCTGATACTGGATGTTGTGGATGGTGAACACGGTCTTCATGTTCTGATACCACGGATCCTTGCCGTAGAACAGGGTGTAGTATACCGGCACCAGCGCCGTCTGCCAGTCGTTGGCGTGAATGATGTCGGGTTGAAAGCCGATCGCGGGCAGCATCTCCAGCACGGCACGGGAGAAGAACGCAAAGCGCTCTGCGTCGTCATAATGCCCATAGATGCCGTTTCTCTTGAAATAATACTGATTATCCAGCAGATAGTAGATCACACCGTTATGGTGCGCCTCGAAAATGCCGCAATACTGCCGCCGCCACGAAACGGGCACCGAAATGCTGGTGATAAACTGCATCTCCGCCCGCAGTTCCTGCGGCACTGCCTCATACAGCGGCAGCACCACCCGACAGCCGACAAGCCGCTTGCGCATCGCTGCGGGCAGCGAGCCCGCAACATCCGCCAATCCGCCGGACGCGATAAACGGCAGCGCTTCGCTCGCCGCATATAAAACCTTCATACTGTCACCGTCCTTTTACACAATCGTTCCTTTTTCAATATAGATCGGATAGCTCTCCACGCCCTGCAGCGTGCGTCCGTTCTTCACCGCCACATTCTTGTCGGTGATGACATAGCGCAGCGTCGTGTTCTCTCCGATCGTCGCACCCTGCATGATCACACAGTTTTCCACCACCGCGTCTCTGCCGATGTCCACGTCACGGAAAATCACGGAGTTGCGCACCGTCCCGTTGACGGTCGAGCCGTCGCCGATCAGGGAATTGGATGCGTCGCTGTGCAGACCGTATTTTGCCGGCGCGCAGTCGCGCACCTTTGTATAGATCGGTCTGCCGGTCATGAACAGCGCTTCCCGCACCGACGGCTGCAGCAGCGCCATGTTCGCGGCAAAATAGCGTTCGGGCGAGCGGATCACCATGGTGTATTCCGTGATCTCATAGCCAAAGACCGCGATGTCCCGCACATGCCGCTGCAGCACATCCCGCTCGAAATGCATGAGATTTCTGCCGACGGCATCCTTCACCATCTGCAAAAGATACGCCTTGTTCATCACATACAGCCCGATCCCGAAGCAGCCGGTCGCTGTTTCGGACTGGTTGAACACGATATCGGTGATCCTGCCGCTGTCCTCCTGCCACACCATCATCTGACCGGTCGCGGCATGCAGCGTGTCCCGCACAAAGCCCAGCGTGACATCCGCCCCGCTCTGCACATGGGCGCGGATCATTTTGTCGAGATCCATGTTGCACACCGTATAGCAGTCGGACAGCACCACGATGTCCTCTTTGGAATTCTGCAAAAACACCTGAATGTCGGCAAGGGACGAAATGCGTCCCTCATAGAGATCATCGCTGCCGTGCGGCGGCAGATAGTAAAGTCCCTCGTTTTTGCGGGACAGATCCCAGGATTTTCCCGAACCGAGGTGATCCATCAGCGAGGTATAATTCTTCTTCGTGATGACGCCGACCTTGGAGATGCCCGCGTTGACCATATTGGACAGCGCAAAATCGATGAGACGATAGCGCCCGCCGAACGGTGTCGAGCCGACCGAACGCTTCTCCGTCAGCTCGCGCAGCGTGCCGTCCCCCATATTCGGGAACAGAAGACCCATTGCCTGATTCTTATGCATAACTCACTCCGCTCCTTCCAGATCGGCTTCCACCATAGCTTTTGCCGGTACGCTGACGCCCTTGCCGATGCGGATGTTCTCCGCGATCACGGCAACGCCCCAGTCCTCCAAATTCTTGCAGTCCTCCGGCCGCTCGCCGACCGTGGCATTTTCCTCAATGACGGTGTTCTCCGCCAGTATCGCATACTGGACGCACGCGCCGCGCTTGACGTGTGTGCCGGGCATCAGGATGGAGTCGCGGATGACCGCCCCCTCCTCGATCGTCACGCCGGAGAAAATAACCGAGAAATCGACCTTGCCCGCGATGTTGCTGCCCTCGGAGATCATGCTGTTCTGTACGGCGGCGCTGCCCGCGATATAATGCGGCGGCAGACCCGCCGTGCGGGAATAGATGCGCCAGTTGGGATCGAGCAGATCGAGCGGCACATGCGGATTGAGCAGATCCATGTTCGCTTCCCACAAGCTCTCGATCGTGCCGACGTCCTTCCAATAGCCATCAAAGCGATAGGTAAACATCCGCTCGCCGCCTTTGAGCATGGCGGGGATGACGTTTTTGCCGAAATCGTTGGCGGAGTGGGGGTCCTGCTCGTCCGCTTCCAGATATTTCTTAAGTTCTTTCCAGTTGAACACATAAATGCCCATCGACGCCAGATTGCTCTTGGGGTGCGCAGGCTTTTCCTCAAATTCATAGATCGACCCGTCGGGGTTGGTGTTGAGGATGCCGAAGCGGCTCGCTTCCGACATCTCCACCTCCAGCACCGCCACCGTGCAGGCAGCGCCGTTCTGCTTATGCTCCTCGATCATGTCCGCATAATTCATTTTATAGATATGATCGCCGGACAAAACCAGCACATATTCCGGATCATACCGCGCGATGAAATCCATGTTCTGATAAATGGCATTTGCCGTGCCCTTATACCAGTCTGCACCCTTGTGCCGCTGATACGGCGGCAGCACATGCACGCCCGCATCCAGGCGGTCAAGATCCCAGGGCTGTCCGGAGCCTATGTAGTCATTCAGCTCCAGCGGCTGGTACTGCGTCAGCACGCCGACCGTTTCAATGCCGGAGTTGACGCAGTTGGACAGCGGAAAGTCGATGATGCGGTATTTCCCGCCAAACGGGACGGCGGGCTTGGCAATGCGGCGGGTGAGCGCATACAAACGGCTGCCCTGACCGCCTGCCAGCAGCATGGCAACACATTCTTGTTTTCGGAACATAGCAGATCTTCCTTTCCCTTTGGGATTGTTTTATTTTTTATTGCGGGGATTGCGGCGGGTGAGCTTATAATACTGCGCCGAAAGCGGCGGCAGCGTGAGGGCGACCGATTGATCAAAGCCGTGCATCGGGATCTTTTCCGACTTCACGGCAACGACGCCCTCGCCCGCACCGCCGAACTCCACGGCGTCGGTGTCAAACACCGCCGTGTATCGCCCCGCCGTCGGCACGCCGATGCGATAGTTGTTGCGGCGCACGGGGGTGAAATTGCACACGACGATCAGCTCGTCGCCCTTGTCGTCCATGCGGCGGAAGGCGATCACGCTGTTTTGGTTGTCGTCGCTGGAGATCCACGCAAAGCCGTGCCAGGAGAAATCGTCCCGCCACAAAGCGGCGCTGTCCTTATAAAAGTGGTTGAGCGTGCGCACATAGTGGTGCAGCATACGGTGCGCCTCATAGTCCAACAGCAGCCAGTCAAGCCCGTTTTCATAATCCCATTCCTTGAACTGCCCGAATTCGCTGCCCATGAACAGCAGCTTTTTGCCGGGGTGCGCCATCATATAGGCA
>URNF01000042.1 GCA_900549155.1 uncultured Oscillospiraceae bacterium
CCCCCGCCGCCACCTTTGGCCACACATCCCGCACCAGTGCCGCCAGAATTTGTGCTTTCATCTGCGGCGGGCGCGAGCGCAGGGTGCTGCCGATGATGCGCACGTTGCGGACATAGATGTTTTTGAGGTCGATCTCCGTCATTTGTCCGCCGAGCGCGGCGATCATGATCCACCGCGCGCCGTGCGACAGAAAGGGCAGACACCGCCCCATTTCTTCGCCGCCGACGCAGTCGATCGCCACGTCCACGCCGTGCCCGCTTTCAAGCTCCTCTTTCAACACGGCGGCAATATCCTCGTGTTCCGTCACCACCACGCGGTCGGCGCGCAAACAGCGGATGCGCTCCGCCTTTTTCTCCGTTCGCACGGTGGTGATCACCCGCACGCCGAACGCCTTTGCCATGGGGATCACCACGCTGGCAAGCCCCGACGCGCCCGCGCACATCAAAAGGGTGTCGCCCGCCTTGATGTTTCCCTCGATGAACAGGTTGAGATATGCCGTTGCGAACGCTTCCGGCATTGCCGCCGCTTCCACCGCCGTGCAATTTGCGGGGATGGGCATGAGCATATCATAGCGCACAGCCGCATACTGCGCATAGCCCCCGCCGCCGAGAAGGGCGCAGACCCTGTCGCCGACCTGCCATTTTGACTTTTTCCCTGCGCCGTCCGCCACGGCGACGATTGTCCCCGCGATTTCCAGCCCCATCCAATCGGGACAGCCGGGCGGAGGCGGATAGTCCCCCTCACGCTGCATCAGATCCGCGCGGTTGATCGCCGCCGCCTCGATCTTCACAAGGCAGTCGTCATCCCCCAAAACGGGATCTTCCACCTCGTCCCACCGCAGCGAGCGGTCATCGTTTACAAGAATGGCTTTCATCTGTATCCCCCTTTTATTGCCGCATGGCATCGCGGATGCATTTTGCGGTTGTGAGCAGCGGCTGCGCCGCCGTGGCAAATCGGTCATGCTCGCAGACGCAAAGCGTCATGCAGTTGCCGAGCTCCCCGCCGATGCGGCGAAGCAGACGACATTCCCCGCCCGAAAGAAACAGAAACGGAACGGAAAGCGTCTTTTTGAGCAAATGGATGATGCGGAGATTTTCCAGCTCCTCGTCCCTGTTTTCCGCACCGACCACGATCTTGACGATGTCCGCGCCGCGGCTTTGCTGTGTGCGGGCAATCTCCAGCACCTCTTCTGCCGGTGTGAAATGCAGAATGTGCGAGGACATCAGCACCTTTGCGCCCCTTTCGTGCAGCTGCCCGATGAGCGCCCTTTGCTTTTCTGCGGCGGTGGGGTCACGGGTCATTTCCCCTGCCTGCCGATCGAAGCAGTCCCCCATCACATCGCAAATGTCCGCGCCGAACGCCGCCAATTCCAACAGCTCTTCCATGAGCGTCTCGTCGCTTTTGCCCTCGTTTTCGGCGACGCGATAGTTGGTGACATACACGGGCTTTTCCCCTGCATGCGCAAAAAGGCGCAAAAAGGTCTCGCGGGTCTTATAGCAGGCTTTGAGTCGTTCAAACTGCATACCGAACGCCTCGGCTCCCGCAGCATCGGCTTTGTCCATCAGCGCAAGAATTCTGTCGGGCGTGTCCGCCTGCAGCATCGCCGTCAGCGTCGCTCCCTCTCTGTCGAATAAGCACTTTTTCATTGGCAAAACCTCGGTGCAGCATTTCTGCCGCCGTCGATCATGATGTTTTCGCCGTTGATAAACTGTCCCTTGTCGGACGCCAAAAACAAAATGAGATCGACGATCTCCTGCGGCGCGGCGGCGCGGTGCAAAAGCGTTTTCATGCTTGCCATTGCCGCTCTTGTCAGCACCGGCCCGGGCGAAACGCAGACGCACCGCACGCCGTACTTTGAGCCGTATTGCGCCAGCGACTTTGTCAAACCGAACATCGCGCCGCTTTTGGCGGTGGGATAGTCCACCCCGCGCCCGTCGCCCTCCATGCCGGTGATGGAGCCGATGTTGACGATAAGCCCGCTTTGCTGGGAGCGCATCTGCTTCATGACGGCATGATCAAAATAAAACTGCCCTTTCAAATTGACATCCAGTCCCCAATCATAGACCTCGATCGGGATGTCGGGGAACTCCAGCGACGGATCGACGTTCAGCATCCGCACCGCCGTGCCGCCCGCAAAATTGCAGAGGATGTCGATGCTGCCAAACGTCTCGACCGCCCGATCTCTGGCGGTGCACACCTGTGCATAGTCCCGCACATCGCAGACAACGCCGATCGCTTTGCCGCCCTTTTCGTTTATCTCCTGCACCTTTTCCGCAAGCACCTGTTCGTTCACATCGCACAAAACCGCATTGCCGCCGAGCGCCGCAAAATTCTGCGCAAACAACAGCCCCATGCCCGATGCCGCCCCTGTCGCGACGGCGGTCTTTCCCGCAAACTGCATGAAGATCACTCCTTTTTTTCTTTGATTATAGAAAGAATTGCGGCGGTATGCAATGCAGAAAAGGATACATTTTTGCGGTTTTCGATACTGTTTTTGCGGATTTTCATTGATTTTCTTGCCGAAAGCAGTATACTGAAAAAGGAAAGGGAGTGTGCAGCATGGAACCGCTCTATAGCATCACTGTCACAAGCGTCGAAAATCTCATCACGGTTTTTTCCCCGAAAGGGCGGCAGGAAAGCATTCACGACCGCAAGACCTTCGGGCTGTCCTTTTGTGCGGAAGGCAAAATCACCTATACCCTCGACGGCAAACAGACCGTGTCCGACCCCGACCACGCCGTGCTGTTGCCGAAAGGCAAAAGCTATTCCCTGCACGGCGACAAAACGGGCACATTCCCCGTCATCAATTTTGACTGCGCCGTGCCGCTGTGCGACGAGATCGTTTCGTTGCCGCTTAGAAGCGCCGACGGGTATATGCAGACGTTTGAGACCATGAAAGCGCTGTCGCTGTTTGCGGAGAACCGCGCGAAGATCATGAGCCTTTTTTATGACATGCTGCACCGTCTTGCAAGGGAGAGCGAAAAGTGGCACCCGCTGATGCCGGCGATCCGCTGTCTTGAACGCTGCTATGCACAGGCGGAGATCAAAAACGCGACGCTGGCGGCGTGCTGCAACATGAGCGAGGTATATTTCCGCCGTCTGTTTGCGGCGACCTATCAGACCACGCCGCGACAATACCTCATCGACATTCGGCTGAACAAGGCGAAAGCGCTGCTCACCGAGGGGACGGAGAAGATCGGCGCGGTGGCGGAAGCCTGCGGATTTTCGAGTCCCTATCATTTCTGCCGCATCTTCAAGGAGAAAACGGGACTCACCCCCACCGCCTACCGACAGCAAAACAGGATATACACCATATAAAAAAGCTGTGTCCGCCAAGCGGCGGACACAGCTCTTTTGTTCAAAATCAAACGTCGACAGTATCAAAATCGGCGACGATACCGAAATCGGCATAGTCAAAGATCGGGGCTTTGCGGTCGGGGTTGATCGCGATGACCGTGCCCGCGCGCTGCATGCCCACGATGTGGTGCACCGCACCCGAAATGCCGACGGCGATATACACCGGCGGGGCAACCGTTTTGCCGGTCAGCCCCACCTGCAGGGCATACGGCAAAACGCCGTCGTCCACCAGCCGCCGCGACGCAGCAAGCGCTGCGTCCCACTTTTCGGCAAAGGCACGCACCCTGTCGATCTCTTTTTTCACGCCGAAACCCGCGCCGACCGTCACCGCAGCGCTTTGCACCGTGGTGCGCACCGTTGCCATGGCGGGGCGGGTGTTGCTTTTGATCTTTGCAATGACGCTGCCCGAAAGGGCGGGGCGGATCATGAAAAGCGTCTCGCCGTCCGTTTCCAGCGCTGTGCAGTCGGCGCAAAGACCGAGCCCGTTTTCTCCGGCGACAAGCGCCGCCGTGCGGCGGCTCCAGGCGTCCGTGCCGAAAAGCACGGCGTCGGGATCTTCCGCTTTTATCGCCGCCATGAGCGCATCGGGTGTCTTTTCCGAAAGGCACAAAACTGTTTTTCCCACCGCCTCGGCAAAGGCGCGCGGGGTCTCCCCGACGATCAGCACCTTTGCAAGCGGACACGCCGCTTTGTTGAACGTCACCGCCGCTGCGCTTTTTCGGCGCGCGTTTTCAATGACGGCGGGCAGCTCTGCGGGCGTGATGAAGCGGCAATGCCTCCGACCGGCGGTGTTTTCCCGACTCTCGATGACGCGCGTCGGCGAGCCGACAAGACCGCAGCGGGAAATGTCCGCACCGAGCGCCGTCGCGTCCCATGTTTCCACCGTGCCGCATTTTGACCGCAGCGACGGCAGGCGCAGCGTGTTGATGCGCTCCACCGTCACCACTGCGGGAAACGGCGCGGTTTTTTCGCCCTCGTCGCGGGTCTTGCAGCAAACGCCGTCTGCCGTGACCGCGATCTCCATGGCGCTTGTGACAAGCGCCGCGCCGCACTGCGCCGCCAGCATGGGGCCGACCTGCCCCGTGTCGCCGATCAGCGTCTGGCGTCCGCAGAAAATGAGGTCGGGCGACAGCTTTTTTATCGCCAGCGACAGCGTGTATGCCGTCGCCAGCGTGTCCGCGCCCGAAAACGCGCGATCGGACAACAGCACCGCGCGCGCAGCGCCGAGCCTTGTCAGCGATGTGAGCAGCTCCGCCGTTTTCGGCGGCCCCATGCTGAGCAGCGTGACGGCGGCGCCGTCCACCCGCAGCGCCGCCTCATAGGCGCAAGCGTCAAAAGGCGACAGCTCTCCCGCAAGATCCTGCCGCACGCAAACCACAATGTGCATCGTCAAATCTCCCGTGTTCTGTAGATCGGCGCAAGCGCGTCGTGAATCTGCTTATACACCGTGAACAGCTTTGCATACTGCGCGGTGCTTGCAGCGTCGGGGCGCACCACGTCCGCCGCCTTCACGCAGCGGTCAACCGCCTCTTTCGCGTCGCGAAACACCCCTGCGGCAATGCCCGCCAGCATAGCGGAGCCGAGCGAGGAGTCGCTGCTTTCGGTGGTTTTGAGCGTCATGCCCAAAGCGTCCGCCGTGATCTGCCGCCAAAGCGGTCCCTTTGCGCCGCCGCCGATCAGCGTCGCCGTCGCGTCATACGGAATGTGCAATCCATTAAGATACCGTTTGCTGTCCAAAAGCGACAGCGACACCCCCTCCAGCACGGCACGGGTGAAATGTGCGCGGGTGTGGGTCGCCCGCACGCCCGTGAAGCTGCCGCAAAGCTGCGGGTCGGCATAGGGCGTCAGCTCGCCGTTCAGATAGGGATGGAACAAAAGTCCCTCACAGCCGATCGGCACCTTTGCCGCGTCCGCGTCCAGCGTGCGATAGTCGCCGCCGAAGGTGTCGCGATACCAGCGATAGGAAGAAGCCGCCGCCTTTGTGGCGGTGCCGGGATACCACAGTCCGTCCGCAATATGGGAATAGTTGACAAGATGGCGGTCGGGATAGGGACGGTCGGTGATGACGCAGATGCGCCCCGCCGTCGCCAGCTTCACCGTCACGTTGCCCTTTTCCACCGCGCCGGACGCAAACACCTCCATCACGGTGTCGGTCGTGCCGCAGATAACGGGCGTGCCCGCGCAAAGCCCCGTTGCCTTTGCCGCTTCTTCGGTCACCCGTCCGATGATGTCGGTCGGATGTTTCAGCGGCGGCAGCACGGCGGGCGTGATGCCCGCCAGCGCGCACAGCGCCTCGTCCCACTGCATCGTGTTGCAGTCGAACAGCATGCTGCCCTGGGCTTCAATATAGTCGGTGCAATAGGTCGCGGTCAGGAACCGGCGGATATAGTCCTTCTCAAAGAAAATGTGCCGCACTGCGGAAAACACCGTCGGCTCATTTTCCCGCAGCCACAAAAGCTGCGGCAGCGTCCAAATGGTGTCCGGCTTGTGGAAGGTCTTTTGGAAAATGTCCTCGCCGTATTGTTCGCGCAGGCGATCCGCCTGCAGGCGGCTGCGGCTGTCCGTCCAATGCATCGCCGGACGCAGCGGACGGAAATCTCCGTCGCACACAAGCGAGGTGTGCGTGGCGGAGTCGATGGCGATCGCCAAAATGTCCGCAGGGGAAACGCCGCTTTTTTCAAACAGCGCGTGCACATTCTTGCACAGCGCACCGATCCAGTCAGCGGGATCCTGCTCGCACGCACCCGCAGCGGGATACAGCGTCGGATATTCCGCCGTCGCCTCCGCCGCGATCGTGCCATCCGTTGCAAGCAGCGTCGCCTTGGAGGCGCCGCCGCCGAAATCGATTCCGAGTAAATATTGCATCTTCATACCGTTCTCCGTCAATAGTGCAGCATATAGTTTTCGCCGGTGATGCCCGCGACCGCGCCGCGCGCGATGAGCGCCGCGTTGTCCTCATGCGCCAAAAGCCACTTGTTCTTTCTGAAAAGCCGCTTGTCGGCAGGGGGCGTGTCGCACGGGGTGTTCGTGCCCGCAGGCAGCGCCACCACACAGCCAAAGCCCGTCTCTTCCACCTCGCAGGGGCAGAAATGCAGCGTCGTTGCAAACACCTCGATGACCGTTCCCGCCGGGACAAAAAACGCTGTGAGCCTGTCGCTCGGCAGCGTGCCGTTTTGAATGTCATAGGTGTGCCCCAAAATGAGCACAAGCGGCGTCACGGCAACGTTGATCTCACTGGAGGTGTGCCACTCGACGGCGTTCAGAAAGCGGTTGTGCCCGAAGCAATAGCCGACCTGGGTCGGCATCTGACCGAACAGCTCGTCTGCGATCGCCTTTGCGATCGGCAGCGCTTCAAAGGTCGGCTCGCTTGCCGTATACTGTGAGCCGTCCTGCGGCAGAGAAATGGCATGTGCCGCCGCAAGAAGCGGCGACACATCCATACCGTCAATGACTCTGCCGAAAGCTGCAAATGCCGGATCATCCACCGCATGCAGACGCAGGGTGGGATTTTTCTCTCTCAGTTGTTCCAGCATAACACTTCCCACCTTTTCTCAGTGGTTCTGCCAATCCTGCTCCGGATCGGCGGTCATGAAGAAGCCGCGGTTGTCACAGCTCATCATCCACAAAAGATATCCGGTGTAGCCCGGCGCAACGCAGCAGGGGTGATAGCCCTTCGGGATCTCCACGATGTCGCCGTTGCGGACGGGATATGCCTCGTCGATGGCGCGGTCGGCGGTGTAGACCTGCTGAATACCGTAGCCGGTGGGCTTATCGTATTCATAATAATAGATCTCCTCGGCAAAGCCCTCGGTCGGCATGTTGTTGACATCATGCTTGTGACCGGGGAAGGACGACCACTGGCCGCCGCGGATGAAGTTCTCGCCGATATAGATGCGGCACGCCTTCATGCGCTCATCCACCAAAAAGTGTGCTTCGCGCTCGAAGCCGGGCTTGCCGAGATTTTTGACGATCACATCGTCGGGCGTCACCAGCACCGGCGCAAAATCCGCGTCGGCGGGGCACTTGGCGATCATGATCTTGAGGTCGGTCTCCGCTTCCACCGTGAAAGCGGTGTGACGCGGCAGATACACGGCATATGCCTTGCCGTCAAACACATTCTTGCGCTTGCCGATGTGAGCATAGTCAAAGCCCACGCCCTTGACGGTGCAGGTGCCGCCGAGCAGCGTCAGACCGTATTCCATCTCGGCGGTGTCGCCGCTGTAGGTGCTGCCTGCTTTCAGAAACAGGCCGTCGATCTCCATGGCGTGACAGCCGCTGTTGCCGAGCTGATAGAGCGGGGTGAGTCCTTCTTTTTTGTCGTCCCAATGTCTTTTATAGGTCATATCCATTCTCCTTCAGATAGATTTTCACCGTTTCAAACGACGGCACGCTTTCTCTTGCGCCGACGCCGGTGCATTTCAGCGCGGACACCGCACTGGCAAAGTGACAGCAGGTGTAGGGCGCAAAGCCTTTCACGAGTCCCGCCGCAAACGCGCCGTGGAACACATCGCCCGCACCGTTGGAGTCGACGACGGCGGCGGGATAGATGGGATAGGTCTTTGCCTCTTTCCCGTCATAGAAATAGCCGCCGTCCTTGCCGCAGGTGATAACGACGACCTGCGGATGATAGGTGTCAAAGAGCTTCTTTGCCGCATCCTCGACGGTGCTGCAGCCGGTGTGTCCGAGCGCAAATTCGCGCGACGGGATGAGATAATCCACGTGCGGCAGCAGCCGTTCCACGCCGTCATACAGTCCGCCCGCGTCATAAAGCACCTTGACGCCGTTTGCCTGCGCGAGCTTTGCCGCTTTTTCGGCGGCGGCAAGCTCGTTGCCGTCCACCATGAGCAGCTCTGCGGACAAAATTGCCTTTTCCTGTTTCTCGGACAGCGTGAGTGCGGGCAGATCGCCCTTATCGAAAACACAGGTGCGCGTCGTTGTCTCGCGGGACAGCCAAATGACCGATGTGAACGAACGATAGCCCGACAGCACGTCGACCGCTGCCGTGTCCACGCCGTATTTCGCGAAATCCTGCTGCAAGAACCGTCCGCCCGCGTCGTCGGACAGCACGCCGACAAAACCGGCGCTCTCCCCCAGCTTTGCCGCCGCGACAAGCCCCGTCGCGACAGGACCGCCGCCCGCAGGCTTGCTGTTTTCGGCGCGCAGCTTGGTATCCTCGGTCGGATAATGCGGCAGCGTCACCAGCGTGTCCATCACGCACGCGCCGATTCCCACGATCCTGCTCATACGCTTGCCTTTCCGTTTGCGCCGACAAGGCGGATCTTGTTGACCGCCAGCGCTTTAACGGACGCGATCGCGGGCTTCATGAACAGATCCACCGCCAGGCTGCGATCGGGATTGTTCAGCTCCGCCGTCGCACCGTCGGCAAAGGCGCAGCACACGTCCGTGCCGATGTTCATTTTGCGCACGCCCTCTTTGATGGCGGCTTTCACCTGGTCGTCGGGGATGCCCGAGCCGCCGTGCAGCACCAGCGGGATGCCGCCGGTCGCCTTGCGGATCGCGCGCACGCGGTCGATGTCCAGCTTCGGCGGCTTTTTGTAGTGTCCGTGGGCGTTGCCGATGAGCACCGCAAGACAGGTGACACCCGTCTTTTTCACGAAATCCGCCGCCTGATCGGGATCGGTGAATTCGCACATGGTGTCGTCATTGACGCTGCCGATGTGGCCGAGCTCGCCCTCGACGCCGACGCCGACCGTGCTGCAGATGTCCACAACGCGGCGGGTGAGCGCCACATTTTCCGCATACTCATGCACCGAACCGTCCACCATGATGCCGGTAGCGCCCCAGCGCAGCATTTTGAGCGCTTCCTTTTCGGACGGGCCGTGGTCCAGGTGCAAACAGACGGGCACGCTCGCCTTCTTCGCGGCAGCCAGCACGGCAGGCGCGATATAATATCCCACCTGCTCGTTGACAAGACGCGGATAGACCTGCATGATGACCGGCGCTTTTTCTTCCTCTGCCGCCTCGATCACGCCCATGACCGTCTCGATGTTATACACGTTAAAGGCGGGAACACAAAACGTGCCCTTTTCCGCCATGCCGATGATTTCCTGTAAGGTTACCAGCATTGTTATAACCCCCTCAGCCCAAAATGAGATCTTCGATGGACAAAATTTCGATCTTGTCCTGGTTTACGTGCTTCAGCGCCCAGTACTCCGATACGGACGCCGTCACCATCGCCGTCGCACCGATGCTCTCGGCGTTGAACAGACGGCGGCGCGCCACCTCGTCGATGACCTCGGGGAGATACTGCGCCATGAGGATATTGCCTGCCCACATCGTCTCCTTGCGGTTTAAGAGCATTTCGCCCAGCACTGCATAGTTCTCGATGATCTCGCGCGGCTCCTCGGTTTCGCCGAGGTCGCGGGACAGCTGATAGGGATCCTGGAACACGACGGTCTTGCCGGTGTCTTTCGGCTGCAGCTTGCCGTCTTTCAGCAGCTTTGCCACATAGGTCGTGTAGGTCACGACATCGCAGGAAAGCTCCACACCGTATTCCTTATACAGCTGTTTGAGCGCTTTAGCGTCGTTCGGATCATACACCACAACGGTCTTGAAGGTGTCGAGCACCTTTGCCGCAGCGGTCATCTGCTCTTTCGTCTCGTTGGCAGCACCGATGAGGAAATCGAGCTGTGCGCCCGAGGCGGGTTCATCGGCAAGCGCCGTGAAGTCCACGCCGGCGCTCTCCAGCACCTCGATCGCCTTTTTCGCCTGCTCACACACCATATACCGCGCATCCACGCCGAGGAAAAGCAGCGTGTCGGTCTTTTTCTCGTGCTTCCTGATCGCCGCCGTCAGACCGTCGCAAAGCGCGGTCTTGCCATAGGCGTTGCCGGTTTCCAGGCAGTTGTCGAGCAGCGTCTGAATATAGGGCGGGAGCTTGCCCTCCAGCGCCGCATGCAGACGGGTCTCCTTTGTGAACATCACGGGATCCCAGCCGGTCACGCAAACGTTGACGCAGCCGCCGCAGGTCGCGCACTCATAGATGTTGTCCATGATCTCCTCAAGCGGAATGGTGCCGCGGTTGACAAGGGAAATGCCGAGCGCTCTCGCTCGCGCGGTGCTGCGCTCGTGACCGGTCGCGTTGCCGATCGGGCAGATATGGTGGCACATCCAGCAAAAACGGCAGGAGTCCACATGCTGCTTCGCTTTATCTGACATAACCATAGTATGTATGCTCCTTTCTTACAGTCCAAGCTTGAACGGGTTCATGATGCCGTTCGGATCCAGCGTCTTCTTGAGTCCCTCGAACACCTGCATGGCGGGGCCGTATTGCTCCTTCATGAGTCTGCCGAGCTTGATGCCGACGCCGTGGTGGTCGTTGACAACGCCGCCGTGTGCCAGCGCCGTGCGCACGCCGCAGGTCCAGACCGCCTGGTGCAGACGCAGCGCCTCGACCGGATCTTGCGGGACGTCCTTGCCGTCGATGATGAAGCGGTCATACACCATCGCGCCCCACTCATACCAGTGCGAGAAGTGCGCAATGAACTTCGCCTGCGGGAAGTTGGTTTCGATGGCTTCCTTCATCGCCCAATAGATCTCCTCGATCTTGCCGTAGGGAGCGATGGTGTCCATCGTGCCGAACATCTGCGGAATATCCATCATGTGGCCGGGATAGAAGAACGTGATCTTCTCGTCCCACCATTTTTCGCCGTATTCGCTGCCCATGTCCTCTGCGCCGTATTTCTTGAAGGTGTCGAGCAGAATTTTTTCTTCCACATCCACCATCTCTTTGACGCCCTCATAGGCAACGTTCATGAACGCACCCTTGCGCTCCACGCCGACGATCTTCTTGATGAGCGTGGCAGTCTCCGCCTCGTCATACAGGCGCATGACAGAGGGCTTGAACTTCTGCAGAAGCTCTCTTGCCGCCTGGAACGCGCCGTGCATATCCTGGAACAAAAAGCCGCGGAAACGGCGATCCTCGGGCTGATCGAAAATACGGATCTGCGCCTTGGTGATGACGCCGAGCGTGCCCTCGGAGCCGATGAAGATCTGATTGAGGTCGGGACCTGCCGCGTGCTTGGGCGCGGAAGAGGTGTTGATGATGTCGCCGTTCGGGAGAACGACCTCCATCTGCAGCACCATGTCGTCGATCTTTCCGTATTTGGTGGAGCAGACGCCGATGCCGCGGTGTGCCAAGAAGCCGCCGACGGTGGAGCAGGTCAGCGAGGACGGATAGTGCATGGTCGCCTTGCCGACCTCGTTTGCCGCCCATTCGATGTGCTTATAGATCGCACCCGTGCCGCACTCGATGTACATGCCCTCGGTGTTCACTTCATAGATCTGATTCATGCGCTTGGTGTCCAGCAGAATACCGCCGCACACCGGGATGGCGCCGCCCTGCGTGCCGCCGCCCGCACCCCAGGTGGTGACCGGCAGCTTATAGTAGTTGGCGATCTTCAGCACCTTCGAGACCTCGGTCGCATCCTTCGGGCAAACGATGATGTCCGCCTCGGGCATCAGGCAGCCGCGATCCGCCCACATACGGGACAGCCAATAATAGTCCACGCTGTGCGTGACCTTGTCGATGGCGCGGGTGGAGCAGTTCTCCTTGCCCACGGCATCTTCCAGCTCGGTCAGGATCATGGAAAACAAAAATTCATTCATCTGATACTGCATACTTCTTACTCCTTTTTATGTACTCAAACCGTGTCCGGCTTTAATGCGGGGAAATACTTGCAGAACTCTTTGATCTCTTTTGTATAGTCGCCCTCGATCTCCACAAAGTGGTGGATATACGGGCCATCCAAAAGGCGATCCTCCACCTTCTGCAGATCCTCAAATTCGCCCCAAAGATAGGTGCCGTGCGTCTTGGGGCCTTCTGTCGTGTGACAGCACAGCGGCAGGATCATATAGTTTCCGCTTTCCTGATCCATGCGGGCGACGGTGTAGGTGCCGTCCTTGGCACGGAACCATTCGCGCTGGTTGACAAGGCGCGCCTCGCTGTCGGGCGCTTTCTGCGACAGCGGGAACGGTCCGCAGTGCCACAAAAGCTCCGCGTTGCGGTTTTCGGGATGGCGCACGGTGAATTCGCCGAAAAGCGGTTTTCCCTCGCCCATCGTCGCCGCCTTGAGCAGCACCATGGTCATGGCGCAGTGCATATCGCTTTCGCAGGCGACCATATAGCCCATGTCGTTCAAAACGCCATAGACAGCGCAGGGGGCAAGCCCCTCGAACATGACCGGTGTCGCCGTCCAGCATTCGGCACAAATGACGTCAAGGTCATATTCCTCGAAAAAGCTCTTATAGGTCAGCACCAGCGCCGCCATGCGTTCCAGATACTGCGGCGTGAGATCGTCCATTTTGTAGTTTTTCTTATAGAACTCCTCGATCTCGACAAGCTCCTTGCCGCCCTTTTCGAGGATTTCCTTCATGCGCTGCTCCAAAATGGCAAAGTTGAGCGCGCGGATCCGCACGCCGAACTTCTCCATCAGCTCGCCCTCGTTCCAGATGACCGAGAAAAACGGCGCGGGACGCGACCCGAACTGACCGATCTTCAGCCCGCGGAAATTTTTTACCATGCAGGCGACCCGCACAAAGGAGTCAAAGCCCTTTGCGAATTCCTCCGACTCCACCGTGCAGCAGGGCAGGTGCGAGAACGGAATGTGAAACCGCTGGAACTGACGGGACACGCCGAACAGCCCGCACTGGGAGTCGGTCGGACGCATGCCGTCCACATAATATTCATCGTCCAGCGGCGCCCACAGAAGCACCGGCTTGCCGAGCGCTTTCGCGATGTCCGCTGCCGCTTCCTCGTTGCCGAAATTGCAGTTGATGATGAAAACGGCGTCCACCTTCTCGGCGCGAAACCGCTCCACCGCCTCTGCCGCAGAGGCGTCGTCAAACACCAGATCCTCAATGCCGATCCCTTTTGTGTCCACGAAGGTGATCTTGTCAGTGGCAAAATGCTCCTCGATGTACTGCACAAAGCGATGCCCGCGCTGCTCCGCGGAATACCACGTCAGAAACGTGCCGCGGGGGCGGTCGGTCGTGTTGCGGCGCATCGGCAGCAAGCCGACCTTAACAGAATACTCCTGCATATTCCCAACTCCTTCTCGATACCGAATATATATACTTACTCTAGCAAATCCCGCGCCGTTTTTCAATGGATTCTCGGAAAATATTTTCATTTCCGTTGACTTTTCTCCAAAATATGTTAAAATAATGAAAAATAGTTTCATTTGGAGGTGCGAAATGGAATCGATCGTCCACAAGATGCGGTTTCTCTATCGCGAGATGGGACCCGGCGAACGGAAAATTGCGGATTATGTTTCCGAAAACCCGTCCGAGATTGTCGGCATTTCCATCAGTGACCTCGCCAAGCGCTGCGGCTGCGGCGACGCGACGGTGGTGCGTTTTTCCCGTCGGCTGGGGTTTGAGGGGTATCAGGCGCTGAAGATCGGCATTGCGGGCGAGCTTTCCCATGTTTCCGCCGTCAGTGAGGTGGACAAATCGGACAGCTGCTTTGACATCTTCAAAAAGCGCATCCACGACATCTCCGTTTCGCTGCAGAACACCGAGTCGGTGCTCGATCCCGCCGCGCTGGAGCGTGCGGCAGGGGCGATCATGCACGCGCGTCGCATCGTGATCTTCGGGCTCGGCAATTCCGCCGCCATCGCCATGGACGCGGCGCACAAGTTTCTGCGGCTGGGGCTGAACGCGCAGGCGTGCAGCGACAACCACCTGCAGGCGATCATCGCCTCTCACCTCGACCGCCAAAGCGTCGCCGTCGGCATTTCCCACTCCGGCTCATCGGTGGACATCGTGGAAGCGATGCAGCTGTCGAAGGTCGGCGGCGCAACCACCATCGGCATCTCCAACTACGGCGCATCTCCGCTCACAAAGGCGGTGGACATCTCCCTGTTCACAAAGTCCGACGAAACGCGCCATTCCATCCTTGCCATGAGCTCCCGCATTGCGCAGCTCGCCATTTTTGACGCCATCTATACCTACATCGTCGTCAACAGTGACCGCGCCGCCGTGCAGGCGATCTATAACACCGAGACCGCCCTGCAGCATAAAAAGTATTGAAACAAAAAAGGACCGCCGATGCATCCGATGCATCGGCGGTCACAGTGTGAGACTGTCTGAAAACCGCAGTGAGAGGAAACCGTCCCCATCGGCATATTTTGTATATGCCGGGGGCGGTTGACGCAGACAGTAAAAGCGAGCGTTTCGAAGAAACGCTCTTTTTTGTTTGCTGAATTTTTTGCAGACACCCTTTCGCGTGAATGCGCTTTTGCGGCCTGCGGACTTTTTCGACAGTGTCGTTTTTATACATTCGTCGGCAGATCGGTCTTCAACTCCGCCAAATGGGCGTCCGCGCCGACGGAAACGAGGGTGAATTTTCCGTTTTCGAAGGTCGCCTCGGTGACCGACGCGTTGCTCACCCACGGGACATTTTTCATGTCGCAGGCGGGCACACCCT
>URNF01000043.1 GCA_900549155.1 uncultured Oscillospiraceae bacterium
TTGCCGGGGATGACATAATCGACATCGTCCGGATCGCAGTTGGTGTCAACAATAGCGACGACCGGGATGCCCAGCTTCTTCGCTTCGGAAACCGCGATCTTTTCCTTGCGGGGATCGACGATGAACAGCGCACCGGGCAGCTTGTTCATGTCCTGGATACCGCCGAGGAATTTCTCGAGCTTCTCGATCTCATGGTTGAGCTTGACGACCTCTTTCTTCGGCATGAGGTCAAAGGTGCCGTCCTGCGCCATCGTCTTGAGCTGATTGAGGCGCGCCACACGGCTGCGGATAGTGCGGAAGTTGGTGAGCATACCGCCCAGCCAACGGGCATTGACATAGTAAGCGCCCGCGCGCTCCGCTTCCTCACGGACGGAGTCCTGCGCCTGCTTCTTCGTGCCGACAAACAGCACCGTCTGACCGTTCGCGGACAGATCGCGCACGAACATGTACGCTTCTTCCAGCTTGCGGACGGTCTTCTGCAGATCGATGATGTAGATGCCGTTGCGCTCCGTAAAGATATAGGGCGCCATTTTCGGGTTCCAGCGGCGCGTCTGATGTCCGAAGTGGACACCGGCTTCGAGCAGCTGTTTCATGGATACGACTGACATAACTTGTTCCTCCTTGGTTTTACCTCCGCAGCACCTCACAGCCACCGACCGGCACTTCCGGTTGCGGCACCGACCGTGAAATGTAACTCTGCGTGCGTTTTGCCGATATAGTATAGCACGGCTTTCATAAAATAGCAAGTGTTTTTTTTCATTTTTATCCGAACAGTCCGCCGAGAATGTTCGACCCGTTTTTACGGGCGCGCGGACGGCAGCAGGGCATCGCGTGATTGACAAGCACCGTTTCGTCGCCGATGACCTCGATCTCGCGCCAGCCGATCACGATGTCCTCCTCCTTGCCGAACAGCCCGAAGCACTTGCCGCGCCCGTGCACCACGATCGCCACCAGCTGTGCCGTGCAGGTGTCCACCTCCACATCGTCCACACAGCCGAGCCGCGTGCCGTCACAGACGTTGATGACCTCTTTGTTGTGCATTTCCGTGATTCTGCAGATCATATGTGCCGTCCCCCTATAGTATTACAATATTATAAAGTCGGCGACACAGGCGCGCTACAGGCTGCCCTTTATCTGCTGCAGCGCGCCCTTTTCCAGCCGACTGACCTGTGCCTGGGATATGCCGATCTCGCTTGACACCTCGATCTGCGTCTTGCCCTTGAAAAAGCGCAGATAGAGAATTTTCTTTTCCCGCTCGCCGAGGTTGTTGATCGCTTCCTTGAGCGCGATCTCATCGAGCCAGTTGCGGTCGTCGTTGCGGTCGCCCACCTGGTCGAGCACATAAATGGTGTCGCCGCCGTCGGAATAGACCGGCTCATACAGGCTCACCGGCTCAACGATCGCTTCCAGCGCCGTCACCACCTCTTCACGCGGCAGCGACAGCGCCTTTGCAATTTCCTCCACGGTGGGTTCCCGCTGGTTTTCCGCGATGAGACGCTCCTTTGCCTGCATCGCCTTATAGGCGGTGTCCCGCACCGAACGACTGATGCGGATGCTGTTGTTGTCGCGCAGATAGCGCCGTATCTCGCCGATGATCATGGGCACGGCATAGGTCGAAAACCGCACATTCTGACTGATGTCGAAATTGTCGATCGACTTGACAAGTCCGATGCAGCCGACCTGAAACAGGTCGTCAAGGTTTTCGCCGCGTCCCGTAAAGCGCTGCACCACGCTCAGCACCAGCCGCAGATTACCGTTCACCATTTCGTCTCTTGCAGCCTTGTCGCCGTCGCGGATGCGCAACAGAAGCGCCGTTTTCTCCTTTTCGGTCAGCACCTTCAGCGTTGCGGTGTTCACACCGCAGATCTCGACCTTGTTATACATATCCGATCCTCCGTTTCACCGTACTGTTTTCAGTATTGCCGTGAAACGGAGAGCGCATACAATTATTCCGCGCGTTCGATGTCCCGCCGCAGGCGGCGGATGATCTTTTTCTCCAGACGCGAGATATACGACTGCGAAATGCCGAGCAGGTCGGCGACCTCCTTTTGGGTGTGCTCCCCCGCGCCGTCCATGCCGAAGCGCAGCTTCATGATGGTGTTTTCCCGCGGGGACAGGCGCGCAAGGCACTGCCGCAAAAGCTGACATTCCGCTTCCCTTTCGACGCCGCGATGGATCTCGTCGGGATCGCTGCCGAGAATGTCGGACAAAAGCAGCTCGTTGCCGTCCCAATCCACGTTGAGCGGTTCGTCAAACGACATCTCGTTTTTCTGTTGGGCGATCTTGCGCAGATACATGAGGATCTCATTCTCGATGCAGCGCGAGGAATAGGTCGCGAGCTTTATGTTGCGCTCGGGGCAAAAGGTGTTGACCGCCTTGATGAGTCCGATCGTCCCGATGGAAATGAGATCTTCAAGCCCCACCCCCGAGCTTTCAAACTTGCGCGCGATATACACCACCAGCCGCAGGTTGTGGGTGATGAGCGCCTCTCTTGCCGCGGGGTCATGTTCCTTCATGCGGGCAAACACCACCCGCTCCTCCTCTGCCGTCAGCGGCGGCGGGAGCACATCCGCACCGTTTATGTAGAACGTCTCCTCTATGTTCAGAAACCGCTGCAAAAGCCAAAAACGCACCCGCCAAAGCCATTTTCTCATTTCATTTGCCGCTCCCTTTCATCAGAAGCTCGCCGATATCCGTGCCGACGAGCGCCGTATATTCTCCGTGTCCCAATTCCTCGCAAACGGCAAGATAGCTGCCGGATATGTCGCATAAGTTGCCGTTTTCATCCGCAATTTCCATCTTTTCGGGCAAAAAAGCGGGCAAAAGTCCCGCGCCTCCGAGACTTTTGAACGGCACATACCGCACATGGCGCATCTTTCCGTCCTGCAGGTCGGCAGGCAAGATCCCCTTTGCCGCCGTGCGGTCGATGAGCACGGCGGGACTGCCCGAAAACGGCTCGCGCAGGGTGCTGCCGGTGTCATACAGGCAGCTGCACACCAGCGTCTTTCCGCCGCTTTGCAGCAGGAGACGAAACCGTCTGCCGCGCGGGGCGCGCTTTCGGAGACAGTGCTCCCACACGCACACTGCCGCATAGCTTATCGACGTCAAAAGGATCAGCAGTGCCGCCGGCGCATCATAATAGATGACCCCGTTCACCACAAGAAAGCCCGCGGGGGCTAAAAAATACCACAGCATGGTGACGATGCCGGAAAATGCGGCGGACAGGGTGAGCAGCGTCAGCACCGTTTTGCCGAACACGCGCCATCCCCGAAACGGAAATCCCACGAAGGACAGCAAAAGCGTGCCCGCCGCCCGTATGCCGAGCGACAAAAGAAAGGACAGCGGCGGCAAAAACAAAAGGCAGCTTTCCGCTGCGCCGAGCAGTGCGGCACAAAAAAGCCGCCACCGCCGCACCGGCAGCCGCAAAAGCCGCGCCGTGGCGGACAGCAGCAAAAAGTCCACCCACAAATTGAGGATCAGCAGCACATCTATGTAGACAACGGGCATAGTTCTCACTTCCGTTATCAGTATACGATAGCCGCCCCGCGAAAAATGCCGCTTTTGCACGGCGGGAAATGTCTTTTTATGCAAAAAAATACCGCACGGCATATCGCCGTGCGGTGAGCACCGAAAAATTCAGGGCTGCAGCATTTTCAAAAATGCCGCTTCGTCGATGACGGGGATGCCGAGGGACTGCGCCTTTGTGAGCTTGCTGCCCGCTTCCTCGCCCGCCAGCACCATCGTCGTTTTCTTTGAGACCGAGGACGCGGTCTTGCCGCCGTTTTCCTCGATGAGTGCCGCCGCCTCGTCGCGCTTCATCGTCGGCAGCGTGCCGGTCAACACAAAGGTCATGCCCGCAAAGAGATCGCCTTTTTGGCTGCTTTCCCCCGTCATGTTCACGCCCGCATCCGCCAGCTGCCCGACGAAATGTCGCGACTGCGGCAGGGAGAAAAACGCGACCACGCTTTTTGCCATGATCTCGCCGAAGCCGTCGATGGCACAAAGTGCCGCCTCGTCCGCCGCCATCAGCGCGTCCATGTCGGAAAACTGCACGGCAAGCAGCTTTGCCGCCTTTTGCCCCACATGGCGGATGCCGAGAGCGAAGATCACGCGAAAAAGCGGATTTTGCTTGGATTTTTCGATCGCGTCGCGCAAATTCTCGGCGGAGCGCTCGCCGAGTCCCTCCAGCGCTGCCACCTTTTCATAGTCCAGACGATACAGGTCATAGGCGGCGGTGACAAGTCCCGCATCGACCAGCTGCTGCAGCACGGCAGGTCCCAGCCCCTCAATGTCCATGGCGTCGCGGGACGCAAAATGGATGAGGTGTCGCAGCACCTGGGCAGGACATTCGGGGTTCTCGCAGCGCAGCGCCGCCTCCCCCTCCTCACGGAACACGGGAGAACCGCAGGACGGACACACGCGCGGCATCGCAAACGGCGGCGTGTCCGGCTGATGATACACCACCCGCACCACCTCGGGGATGATGTCCCCCGCCTTGCGCAGCGCGACGCGGTCGCCGACGGCAAGTCCCTTTTCGCGGATGAAATCCTCATTGTGCAGCGTGGCGCGGCTGACGGTCGTTCCCGCCAGCGTCACCGGCTCGAAAATGCCGGTCGGCGTCAGAACGCCCGTGCGTCCGACAGCGACCGTGACATCGAGCAGCGTCGTTTCCTTTTCCTCGGGCGGATATTTGAACGCCACCGCCCATTTCGGAAATTTCGAAGTCTCGCCGAGATCCTCTCTGTCGGCAAAATCGTCCACCTTGATGACCGCGCCGTCGATGTCAAACGGCAGCGTCTGCCGCACCTCGCCGATGCGCGCGATCTCCGCGATCGCCTTTTCGATGTCGTCGGTCACGGTATAAAACGGAATCATATGAAACCCAAGGGCTTTCAGCCGTTCCAAAGAGGCGGCATGCGCCGTCAACGTTTCGCCCTCGATGAGCTGCAGATTGAAAACGAAAATGTCCAGTCCGCGCTGACGGGTGACGGCGGGATCCTTCTGCCGCAGCGAGCCCGCCGCAGCGTTGCGGGGGTTTTTGAAGGTCTTTTCGCCCTCCTGCTGCTGTTTTTCCACAAGGGCAGCAAAGCTCTCGCGGGGCATATACACCTCGCCGCGCACAATGAGATGCGCGACAGGTTCGGACAGCGTTTCCGGAATGGCGCGGATGCCGCGCAGGTTGGCGGTCACATCCTCGCCCACCAGTCCGTCGCCGCGGGTCGCACCGCGCACGAATTTGCCGTCTCTGTATTCCAGCGCGATGGAAAGCCCGTCGATCTTCGGCTCCACCACATAGGTCGGGTGCGGCACGGTCTCCCGCACACGGCGGTCGAAATCCCGCACCTCATCCAGCGAAAACACATCCTGCAAACTCGCCAGCGGCACGGCGTGCGTTACCGGCGTGAACAGAGAAGAAATTTTGCCGTGCACCCTTTGGGTATAGGAGTCGGGCGTCACAAGCGACGGGAACGCCTCTTCAAGCGCTTTCAGCTCCCGCGTCAGCGCGTCAAACGCATCATCCTCAATCTCGGGTGCGTCCTCATCATAATACCGCTTGCTGTGATAGTCGATCTGCGCGCGCAGCTCCCGCACGCGCGCGGCAGCAGTTTCAAAATCCATGACATCCTCCGAAGTTCTTGAAATTTTACTTCGCTTATGATACACTATAGTATACCAATTATTTCAAAAATTGCAAAGCCTATTTTTGCGCCCGCTCGGCGCCGTAGTCGAAAATTTGTCCCGTGGTGGACTGATCGTCCCCCGTGACGACCGTATAGGCGTCCGGCACCTTGCCGAGCAGCACGCTTTCCGCGATGATGAACGGCGTCTCCACCCGCACCGACGTGTGCGCGGTGGGCACGGCGATGAACAGATCGACGGTGATCTTCATTTCGATGCGGTGGGTGGTCTGATTGACGCCCGCCGCCGTGAAAACGCTGTCCACGGTGGTGAGCACACCGCCGCTGACGCCGACGGGGATGCGGACAAACGGACCGCGTCCCGCGAAATAGCCGCTGCCGAGCAGCGTGCCGACGGGGATCGCAACCGTCATTTCTTCCTCGGCGCCGATGCGTTCGGTCACTGCCGTTGTCACCGCCGCTTTGAGCATGTTGAGACGGCGGGTGTCCGCCTCGGCGGACACAACGTTGCCCGCGCTGTCCCGCGTCACGGTCACAAGAGCGCCATAGTCGGTCTCGCTGTTTCCGAGCACCTCTGTGACCGCTTCGTTGATCATGCGGGTGACGCGCCACTGCGCCTGCGTTTTGCTGTATTGTGTCAAAAGCGGCAAAAGCTGCCGATCCAAAAAAACAACAACTGCCAGCAGCAGTGCCGCTGCGAGCAGCAACAGCCATCGCCGACGGCGACGGCGGCGCACAGACCATTTCAAAACGATCCCCCCTACAATGAGCACCATATGCAGAAAGGCTTATCCGCGTACCGAAGGAGGTGAGCGCCGTGCTGCGGCAGCTGACGTTTGACAGACTGTTCCCCCGTTTTTTCACCGGCTGGTGTCTTGCCGCCTTTGTCGAAACGGTTTTGAACCCCTATGGCTTTGACGACAAGAGCTTTTTCACCGCCGTTTCCCCTCTGCGCTTTCTTCTCATCCTTTTTGCGGTCACGGCGGTGCTGACCGCCGTCGCGGTCAAACACAACACAAAGGCCGTCGAAACGCGTCTGATGGTCGGGGCGGTCTTTGTCTATCTGTTCCTTTTGGCGCTGCTCAAAAGCGATTTCTGGTTTTCCATGGGGCTGGCGCTTATCATGCTGTTTGCGCTTTTATATGCCACGCATCACGACCGCATGAACCTTGCCGCATGGCAGCCGTCGCGGCGGCAGACCATCGCGATCATCGCAGCGGCGGGCGTGATCTTCACGGCGTTCAACTGTGCCGTGACGCTCTGTCGGTATTACGGGCATGTCAGTTCCACCTTCGATCTCGGCATTTTCTCGCAGATGTTCTACTATATGAAAGAAACAGGGCTGCCGCTGACGACCTGTGAGCGCAACGGGCTTTTGTCCCATTTTGCCGTGCACGTTTCGCCCATCTGGTATGTCCTGCTGCCGGGGTATCTCGTGTTTTCCTCTCCCGCCTATCTGCAGGTCATGCAGGCGCTGGTGCTGGCAAGCGCAGTCGTCCCGCTGTATCTTTTGATGCGGCGGCGCGGGCTGTCCGCACGCACGATAGTCGCCGTGTGTCTGTGCTTTTTTGCCTATCCCGCGCTGACGGGTGGCTGCTTTTATGATGTGCATGAAAACTGCTTTCTGACGCCGCTGCTTTTCTGGATGTTCTATTTCTTTGAAAGCGGCAGGCGCGTGCCGCTCGCGATCTTCACGCTGCTGACGCTGACGGTCAAGGAGGATGCCGCCGTCTATGTCGCCGCCTTTGCGCTGTATCTTTTGTGCAGCCGCAAGGCATACAAAACGGGGCTGTGCCTGCTTATCGGTGCGATCCTCTATTTTGTCGGCGCGATCGCCCTTTTGTCCGCATTCGGCGAGGGCGCCATGACCGCTTCGCGCTTTACCCCCTTTATGACCGATGTCGAGGGCGGCATGCTGCAGGTGCTGCGCAACATTTTCTTCGACCCGGCGTATCTGTTCACCGAGGTGTTTACGGCGGAAAAAGTGCGTTTTTTGCTGCTCATGCTGGTGCCGCTGGCGTTTCTGCCGTTTTGCACGCGGCATGTTTCCCGCCTTTTGCTGCTCATTCCGATTTTGGCGATCAACGTCATGCCCGACTGGGTGTATCAGTATTCCACGCATTTCCAGTATGTGTTCGGCGGGCTGGCGCTTCTTTTCTATCTCGCCGTTTTGAATCTCGGCGAGCTTCCCCGCAAATCGCGAGGACTGCTGCTGCCGCTTGCCGTGTGCTGTGCCGTACTGCTGGCGACCGCCGATCTCTCGGGATTTACGGGAACGATCAGCTATTATTTTGAAAACCGCGCACAGCATCAGCAGATAAATGCGGTTCTGACCGCCATTCCCGCCGATGCCGCCGTGCGCTGCGACGGGTTCTATCTCCCCGCCGTCTCCGCGCGGCGGGAGGTGTATGACACCTCCGAGGAGCACGAGGCGGACTATGTCGTTTTGGATCTGCGCGACAGCTTTGAAAACAGCGCGGATGCCGATGCGGACTATGCCGCCGACGACAGCTATATCTGCGAAACGCATATTGACGATCTGATCGCCGTCTATCGGCGGAAAGGAGACTGACATGCCGAATTTCACCCGCAAAGCCATCCAGGAGACGTTCATCTCCCTGCTCAATGAGCGCCCTTTGAAGCAGATCACGGTGAAGGACATCGTGGATGCCTGCGGCATCAACCGCAACACCTTCTATTATCACTTTGCCGACATTCCGACGCTTTTGCAGGAGATCATCACCGAGGAAGCCGAAAGCATCATCGAAAACTATCCGACGCTGGACTCCATCGAGCAATGCCTTGAGGTCGCGCTGCAATTTGCCATCAAGAACAAGCGCGCGGTGCTGCACATCTACAATTCGGTCAGCCGCCATGTGTATGAGCAGTATCTCATGCAGGTGTGCGACTATGTCATCACCACCTACTGCAACACCCTGTTTAGCGACAAAAAGCTCAGCGACGCGGACAAGACGCTCATCATCAGTCTGTATAAATGCACCTGCTTCGGCATTGTGATCGACTGGATGGCAAACGGCATGCGCGCCGACATTCTAAGCGATCTGCACCGCCTGTGTGCACTGCAGCACGGTGCGATCGAAACCATGATCGACCGCGCCGCCGCGGACTAGACATTTTCGCGCGTTTGTCTGAATTTTATACATCTTCACCGCCTGTGCCCGATTTTGCGGCACAGGCATTTTTTTGTCCGTATACAGAAAGTGCCGTGCGGCGTATACTACCGTCGAAAGGAGAGATCTGTATGCGTTCCGTAACCCCCATCCGTGCCGCCAAGATCGGCTATATTGTCACATCCGTGCTGCTTTGCCTTTTCGGCATCCTGCTGATCGCATGGCCCACCGTTTCCGTGCAGTGGATCGCCGTTTGCTGCGGCGTTCTGATGCTGCTGTTCGGCGTTGCCAAGCTGTGCGGCTATTTTTCCCGCGATCTTTACCGCCTGGCATTTCAGTATGACCTTGCCTTCGGCATTCTCCTGCTGGTGCTCGGCACGATCGTTTTGACCCACACCGAAAGTGCCATCGCCTTTTTGTGCGTGCTTTCCGGACTGTTCACCCTCTGCGACGGGCTTCTGAAAATTCAGACCGCCCTTGAGGCAAGACGCTTCGGCATCCCGCAGTGGTGGGGCATCCTGATCGGTGCCGTTCTGACCGGTGCACTCGGCGCGGTGCTTGTGTTCCGACCCGGCTTCGGTGCAGAGCTGCTCGTTGTCTGGCTCGGCATCACGCTGCTTGCCGAGGGGCTTTTGAGCCTTTTGACGGTCATCACCGCCGTGCGCATCATACGACATCAGCAAAAGGATGTCATCGAAGGCACCTGTTATGAAGAAAGTGAGGATTGACACGCCATGCGATTTTCAAGAGCGGTGGTCAAACACCGCGTCGTCATTCTGATCGTTGCCCTTTTGTTGCTGATTCCCTCAACACTCGGCATGATCGGCACGCGTATCAACTATGATATGCTCAACTACCTGCCCGACGACATGGACACCGTCATCGGTCAGGATGAACTCATGAAGGATTTCGGCAAGGGCGCTTTTTCGCTCATCGTTGTCGAGGACATGCCCGCAAAGGACGTCGCCGCCCTCAGAGAAAAGATCGAAAAGGTCGATCATGTGGAGACGGCTTTGTGGTATTCCTCGCTGGCGGACGTTTCCGTCCCGATGGAGCTGCTGCCCGACAAGATCTACAAGGAGTTCAACACCGACAACGCCACACTGATGGCGGTATTCTTTGACAGCGCCACCTCGGCGGACGTCACGATGGACGCCATTCGGGAGATCCGCTCCATCGCCGGCAAGCAGTGCTTTGTTTCCGGCATGTCCGCGCTCGTGACCGATCTGAAGGATCTGTGCGAGCAGGAAGAGCCGATCTATGTCGGGCTTGCCGTCCTCTGTGCGTGCGTGGCGATGGTCGCGCTGCTCGACGGCTGGCTGGTACCGTTTGTGTTTTTGGCTTCCATCGGCATGATGATTCTTCTGAACCTCGGCACAAACTATTTCTTCGGCGAAATTTCGTACATCACAAAAGCGCTGTCCGCCGTTTTGCAGCTTGCCGTCACGATGGACTATTCCATCTTCCTGTGGCACAGCTACAACGAGCAGCGCACCCATTTTGACGATCCCAAGGAAGCGATGGCGCACGCCATCCACGAAACGCTGACCTCGGTCGTCGGCAGCTCCGTCACCACCGTCGCAGGCTTTGCCGCCTTGTGCTTCATGTCCTTCACGCTGGGGCGTGACCTCGGCATCGTGATGGCAAAGGGCGTCATCTTCGGCGTCATCGGCTGTGTCACCGTGCTGCCCGCCATGATCCTGGTGCTCGACAAGCCGCTGCAAAAGACCAAGCACCGTTCGATCATCCCGAACATGAACAAGTTTGCCAAGGGCGTCACCCGCGTGTTCCCCGTGTTCTTGGTGCTGTTTGTGGCACTTGTGCCGCCGGCATACTATGCCTACAGCAAGACAAACAGCGAGGTCTATTATGACATGGGACAGTGCCTGCCCGCGGACATGGAATATGTCATCGCCAACTCGAAGCTGTCCGATGACTTCAACATTGCTTCCACGCACATGGTGCTGGTGGATGCCAACCTGTCCCCGAAGACCGTGCGCGCCATGAGCGCCGAAATGGAAAAGGTCGACGGTGTCAAATATGTGCTGGGACTGGAGTCGGTGATCGGCTCACGCGTGCCGGAGGAAATCCTGCCGGACAGCATCCGCAGCATTCTGAAAAGCGACAAATGGGAGCTGCTGCTCATCAACTCCGAATATAAGGTCGCCAGCGACGCGGTCAACGCGCAGGTCGGCAGCCTCAACGATATTCTGAAAAAATACGACAAGACGGGCATGCTCATCGGCGAAGCCCCCTGCATGAAGGACATGATCGAAACGACCGATCACGACTTCAAGGTCGTCAACGCCATCTCCATTCTCGCCATATTTGTCATCATCGCACTGGTGGAAAAGAGCGCCTCGCTGCCGTTCATTCTGATCGCGGTCATCGAGCTTGCCATCTTCATCAACCTCGGTCTGCCGCACTTCTTAGGGCAGTCGCTGCCGTTCATCGCCCCGATCTGCATCAGCACCATTCAGCTGGGCGCCACCGTGGACTATGCCATTCTGATGACCACCCGCTATAAGGCGGAGCGCATCGGCGGCGCCGACAAGCGCAGTGCCGTCACCACCGCGCTCGCGACATCCATTCCGTCCATCCTCGTCAGCGGCATCGGACTGTTCGCCGCGACCTTCGGCGTGGCGGTCTATTCCGACATCGACATCATCAGCTCCATGTGTATGCTGATGGCGCGCGGTGCGGTCGTCAGTATGCTGTGTGTCATCCTGATCCTGCCTGCACTGCTGATGCTGTGCGACGGACTGATCACAAGAACCACTCTCGGCATGAAACAGTGCCGCAACCATCATACGGAGGTAAAGAGCCATGAAACGACTGTCATCCATTAAACAGTATCTCAAAAAACCGATCGTGTGGGCGCTCTGCGCGGCACTGCTTGTCGGCAGCGCCGCCGGTGTTGTCGGCACGCTGACATTCACAAAAGACACAAAGCTGCAGACAGCTGCTCCCGCGCAGACGGGCGGCAGCACCACCGCCGCCGACAGCGACACAAAAACGGTGGATAAGGATGAAACCGTTTATGTACTCGCCGGTGCGGACGGCAGCGTGCAGAAGATCATCGTCAGCGACTGGATCAAAAATGCCATCGGCAGCACCACGCTGACCGATGTCGGCACGCTCGGCGACGTGCAGAACGTCAAGGGCGACGAAAGCTACACCATGAACGGCGACAATATGCGCGTGTGGGACGCTGCGGGCAACGACATCTATTGCCAGGGCAGCATCGAAAAGGAGCTGCCGGTCGGACTGACCGTGTCCTACACGCTGGACGGCAAAGCCATCAGCCCTGCCGACCTCGCAGGAAAGAGCGGCAAGGTCACCGTCCGCTTTGACTATCAAAACCGCCAGTATGAGACTGTCAAGATCGACGGCAAGGACGAAAAGATCTATGTGCCGTTTGCCATGCTGACCGGCATGCTGCTCGACAGCGATGTATTCCAGAATGTCACCGTCAGCAACGGCAAGCTCATCAACGACGGCAACCACACCGCCGTCATCGGCATCGCCTTCCCCGGTCTGCAGGAAAACCTCGCACTTTCCGCCGACAAGCTGGAGATCCCCTCCTATGTGGAGATCACCGCCGACGTCAAGAATTTTGAAATGACCAACACCGTGACGGTCGCCACCAATGAGCTGCTCAACGGCATCGACACCGACAAGCTGAACACGGCAAAGGATTTGAAAAACGCGGTCGATCAGATGACCGACGCCATGCGTCAGCTGACCGACGGTTCCTCGAAGCTGTATGCGGGACTGACCACGCTGCTGCAAAAATCCGATGAGCTGGTTGCCGGCATCGACAAGCTCGCCGCAGGCGCTGCGGCGCTGAAGGACGGCACGGGCACCGTGGACGCGGGCACGGCAAAGCTGCTCACAGGACTGACCACACTGTGCGACAACAACGCCACCCTAAACGGCGGTGCGAAAAAGGTCTTTGAAACGCTGCTTGCCTCTGCCGACGAACAGATCGCCGCAAAGGGGCTGACGGTCGACAAGCTGACCATCGACGGCTATGAGAAAACCCTCACAGCACTCATCAGCGCCCCCAACGCGACGCAGACGGCGGAGCTTGTCGGCATCGCGAACACCGTACTGGAGCAAAAGCTCGCGGCGGCAGGTGTGCCGCAGGCGCAGTATGACGCTGTGAAATATATGCTGTATCAGCGCATCGCCGTCCAGCAAAAGACACAGGAAGTCGCCATGCAGGAGGTCGTCGTGCTGCTGAAGCAGGCAAGCGCGGGCACGCCCGCTGCCATGCAGGAGGTCGGCGCTGCCATGCAGGCTGCCGCCACCGAAAACGGCAAAAAGGCGATAAACGGGCTGCTGCTTGCAATGGCAAAGGAAACGCTCGCCCCTACGATCAAGGACGCGATCGCATCGCTTGACGAATACAACACGTTCTACACGGGGCTTGCCGCCTACACCGCCGGTGTGGCGGAAGCCAAGGACGGCGCGACGGCGCTGAAATCCGGCACGGCACAGCTTGCCGCAGGGGCAAACACCCTGTATGACGGCGTGCTGCAGCTGAAAAACGGCGCACCGGCGCTGGTGGACGGCGTGAGTGCTCTGAAAGACGGCAGCGCAACGCTGTCCGACGGACTTGCCCGCTTCAACAAAGAGGGCGTGCAGAAGCTGTCCGACGCCGTGAACGGCGATCTTGCGGGACTGTATACGCGTCTCAAAGCGACGGTGGATGTCTCCAAGCACTATAAGTCCTTCTCCGGCATCACCGATCAGATGGACGGTCAGGTGAAATTCATCTATCGCACGGCGGACATCTCCGTGAAATAAGCAACAACAGAAAACCGGCTGCCGATAAACGGCAGCCGGTTTTTGTGATGTAAAGGTTAAAATATTCATCATTGCAGGAATTGACGCTCTTATCTCTTATCTGGAAACGACGATTTGAGAGAAGAACGAAAGAGTGAAAAGTGAAAAGAACAAAAAGAAACGACAATCTTCTTTCGAAAATTGTCGTTTCTTTTTGGTGACCCGTACGAGATTCGAACTCGTGTTGCCGGCGTGAGAGGCCGGAGTCTTAGGCCACTTGACCAACGGGCCACAATTGGTACACCATCACGGGCTCGAACCGTGGACACCCTGATTAAGAGTCAGGTGCTCTACCAACTGAGCTAATGGTGCATAGCTCATAGGG
>URNF01000044.1 GCA_900549155.1 uncultured Oscillospiraceae bacterium
CACCCGCCGCTCGCGGCGGTGTGTATGTATGGGGGATGCACCGACGACGTCCGCATCCTCCAAAAATTCCGTATCAAAGGCTGTCATTTTCGCTGTCCTTTCATTATTCATACAGCGCGGCATAGGTTGCCTGCGCAAGACGGCTGGGTGCGCGGTGCCGCCGCAGCGTCAGTTCCCGCGTCGGCTCGTGCAAATACAGCCTTGCCGCCGCCTCGGTCATGCCCATAAGCAGCATGCAGGTGCTGATGAGCCGCGGCGTGAGCAGCGGAAAATCGAAAACACCGTGCACGCAAAGGGCAAAGAGCGCGCCGACGATGGCAAAGCCAAAGAGTTTCGCTTCACTGCTTTGTCCCGTTTTGAGCAGCAGCACGCCGCGCTTCAGCAGCACCCACAAGATGCCGCAGAAAAGCGCAAGCGAGATCAGTCCGCCCTCGGACAGAATTTCCAAAAACAGGTTGTGCGCGTGCTTAAACTCCAGCCCCGCAGCGGCGAGGGTGTTCTGCGTGGTCTGCACGCCGACGCCCGTGCCGAAAAGCGGATGCTCCCGCACACTGAGCATGACCTTTTTCCACATGACAAAGCGCATGTGCACCGAATCATCGCCCGTGTAATGCTCCGAGACGTCCCGCCCGAGCTGATTGACCGCCTGTGACAGCGTCTCGGGCGGCGTGTTTTCCGTTTCCGTGACCGACACCGCCGACTGCTGCGTGTTCTGCGGCACAGCGGAAAGCAGACGGTTGCCGATGGCGGGCGGAATGAGCAGCACGACATAGATAACGGTCAACACTGTCATGACAAAGCGCTTGCGGATGAACAGGGCGCACAAAAGCAGCCCGACCGCGATGAGCGCCAGATAGCCGCCGCGCGAGAAGGTGAATCCCAAGCCGTATGCCGCCACAATGAGCGCGATGCGCGCTGCCGCTTTGGGCTTGGAGCGCGTGCCGGTCAGAACAAACGCGATGGCAAACGGGATGGACAGCACAAGATAGGCGGCAAGCAGGTTCGGGTTGGAAAACGTGCCGGACACGCGCTCGCCGAAGTTGCCGTTCGTGAAATCTATGTGTAAAAGCCGATACACAAAACTGTCAACGGGCAGCCACAGCTTGTCGCCGACCGGCAGGTGAAACACCTCACGCAGGAGATACTGCAAAACCGCCACGCCGCCGACGGCGCCCGTCACGGTCGTCATGCACAAAACCGCTGTGCGCAGCCGCCGCCGATCGGTGAGCACCGTCACCGCCGCCATATAGGCGCAAAAGACCGACAGCCACATCAGAAGCGACAAAAAGCTGCCCAAAACATCGGTGGAATAGACAAGGCTGAACGCCATATACAGAAGATAGACCGCCATCAGCAGTCCGAGTTTGCCAGGTGCGGGCGTTCTGCCGTTTTTCTTTGCATCCCGCAGCGCCAAAAACAACGAGACAAAAATCAGCGGAAAGCTGACATAGTCGGAAAAAAGCGGTGCTGCCGACAGCAGCAAAACGCTGTAAAACCACGGCTCACGCCGCACACTGATATACGAATCTCTCAGCTCTCCCATCTTCTTGCCTCCTTTCCGAAAAACCTGCGGGCACACTGCCCTTATTGTGTCCCTTATCTTAGCACGGCGAACAGGAAAATACAAGAAAGGTTACAAAACTGTAATAAAAAGCTCGCTGAAAAGCCGCTGAAAATCCCGCGGGAGCGGTGTCAAGCACCCTTCGGCGTATATCATATACGCCATGAAGGGCGCTTTCCTTGCTCCCACGGTTTTTGAGCGGCTTTTGAAAATCTTGCAGGGCTGTTTTGCGGTTTGAAAAATTTGCGGCAAAAAGGCGACCGCCTGCAAAAGCGGTCGCCGTTCGGTTTGTGTTTTATTTCCCGTCGTAGCAAATGACCGAGGTCACGTCATATTTTTTCAGCTTGTCGCGGGCGTGCAGCCCCGCAAGCTCGATCAGAAACAGCATTTTCACGACCTTGCCGCCGAGCTCCTCGCAAAGCTCCGCCGCCGCCTTGATCGTGCCGCCGGTGGCGATGAGATCGTCCACCAGCACCACCCGCTGACCGGGCTTTATGGCGTCCTTGTGCATTTCGATGACGGCGGTGCCGTATTCCAGATCGTATTCCTTTTTCACCGTTTCACACGGCAGCTTGCCCTCCTTACGGATGAGCACAAACGGCTTGTGCAGATTATAGGCAAGCGGCATGCCGAGGATGAAGCCGCGCGATTCCGTTCCGGCAATGACGTCGAAATCCAGTCCCTCGAGCTTTTTCTGCAGCTCGTCGATCGCGAGGTGCAGCCCGTCCGCATCCTGCAAAACGCTTGTCAGATCGCGGAAAATGATGCCCTTTTCGGGAAAATCGGGGATACTGCGTACATAGTCTTCCAATTTTTTCATGACAGCAAACGCCCTTTCAAAAGCGGTTATTTTGTGATGAACAGCACGCCCAGCGTGTTCGGACCGCAGTGAGAGGAAACGGTGCAGCCGGCGCGGGTGACTAGGATCTCATCGAAGCTCTGATATTTTTTCACAAGCTCCCGCACCATGTCGATGCGCTCCTCGGAGATGCCGGAATGGGTGATGAAGATGCGCTTTGTGACGATATCGTCACGCCCCTCCAGCTGATCGGCGACATACTGCTCGAGCGCCTTGTCGAGCGAGCCGCGGTATTTCTTGTCGACACCCATCGAGCCGTCGGCGTTGTCCACGCGGATGGACGGCTTGAGACGCAGCAGATTTGCGCCGAACATGGCGAGTGCCGAGCAGCGACCGCCCTTGTAGAGATATTCCAGCGTGTCAATGACAAAGCTTGCACTCACTCTGCCCGCGATCTCGTTCAGCTCGGCGACGATGTCTGCCGCCGCCATGCCCTTTGCGATGCGCTCGGCAGCCTCAATGACGAGATGTCCCGTGCCGGTGGAGAGGTTGCGGCTGTCCACGGGATATACCCCCGGCAGCTCCTCTGCCGCCAGCTTGCAGTTGTTGTGCGAACTGGAGAGTGCCGAACCGATGTTGATGTGGATGACGTCGTTGCCCGCCTCGATGAAGGGCTTGAAGAAATCGACATATTCCGAAACATTCACCGCCGCCGTCTTGGGCAGCACGCCCTTTTCGGCATAGGTGGCATAGATGGTGTCGGGGTCGATGTCCACGCCGTCCAGATAGCTGTTCTCACCCTCCAAAATATGCAGGGGGACAAGGTGGACGTTATACTTTTCGAGCAATTCCTCGCTGAGGTCGCAGGTGCTGTCGGCGCAAAGAATAATATTTTTCGCCAAGCGTATCTTCCTTTCGTTTGGTAATGGGTGTACATAACATGACAAGTGTAGCATATTCTTCCTGAAATTACAAGAAAAAAAGTTGCAGAAATTACCGCAGTGGTGTAAAATACATCTATCGCAAAGGGGGCATCGCCATGTTTGAAAACGCCAAATGGATCACCCGCACGCCGTCGGTGCGCTGGGGGTTTGAGGAAGACCCGGCAAAGCTGCCGCCGTCGCCGTATCTTGCCCGCAGCTTTACGGTGAAAAAGCCGCTGAAAAGCGCGACGCTTTCCGCGGCGGGACTGGGGCAGGCGGCATATTTCCTGAACGGCGCGCGGCTGCCCGACAGCCACCGCCCGACCGATCCGACCGCCCCCGTGAAGGCGGTCATCTACCGCACCTATGACATTACTTCGCTGCTGCACGAAGGGCAAAACCGCTTCGGCGCGATGCTCGGCAACAACGGCTATAACGACCCGCGCGTTGTCCGCTTTCGCGGCGTGCCCATGCTCATTGCACAGATAGATCTCATCTATACCGACGGCACGACCGACACGGTCGTCACCGACACCGCCTTTAAGACCGCCGACGCACCGATTCTGTTCAGCCTGCGCCGCTGCGGTGAAAAGCATGACGCACGGCTGGCGATCGACGGCTGGTGCGATGCGGATTTTGACGACAGCGGGTGGGACAGTGCGCACATCTGCGCGGGTCCCGGCGGCATTTTGCGCCCGACCGTCTGTCCGCCCGAGCGCATCGTGCGCCGCATCGCGGGGCGCGAGATCGCAAAGGGTGTTTTCGATTTCGGGGAAAATGTCAGCGGACATGTCGCCGTCACCGTGCGCGGAAAGCGCGGCAGCGAGATCACGGTGCGCTATGCCGAGCTTTTGACCGCCGACGGACAGCATGTGGATCAGGGCAACATTCTCGCCGACATCTATAAGCCGATGGCGCACAAGGATGTCTATATCCTGAAAGGGGACGGCGAGGAACGCTTTGCACCGCTTTTTTCCTATCACGGGTTTCGCTATGCCGAGGTGACGGGCGATTTCGAAAGCATCGCGCTCACGGCGGAGGCGGCGCACACCGATCTTGCTCCTGCGGCGGCGTTTTCCTGCGACAATGAAACGCTCACGGCGCTGCACGACATCACGGTGCGTTCGGTGCTCACCAACTGCCACGGCGCGCTCACCGATTGTCCCCACCGCGAGCAAAACGAGTGGACGGGCGACGGATTGCTCAGCGCCGAGACGGTGTGCATTGCGTTTGATGCCTATGACTTCTTTTACGAATGGATGCAGAAATTCAAAGAGGATCAGCTGCCGGACGGGCGGCTGCCCTGTATCATCCCGATGAAAAACGGCATCTGGGAGACAGCGTTTGCCAACGGTCCCGACTGGGACAGCGCGATTTTCTATATTCCCTACTATGCCTATCGCTACAGCGGCGACCGCCGCATCGTGGATCTCGTGTGGGAAAACATGGAGCGCACGCTGCGGCACTTTGCCACGCTGTCCGAGAACTGCCTTTTGCGCGCAGGCGTGGGCGACTGGGCATCCTGCGGCGCGACCTGTGACAAGCAGATCACCGACACCGCCTATTATGCCACCGACGCGCGCATGATGGCGGAAATGGCGGCGGCGACCGGCAGAGATCCCGCACCTTTTCACAACCTGTTTTTGCGCATACGCGACGATTTCCGTGCCGCCTATGTTCGGGACGGGGAACTGACCGACACGCACCAGACGACCCTTGCCGCCGCGATCTTCGCGGGCTTTCTCACAGAGGACGAGAAAAAGACGGCGGGCGATCGGCTGGCGGCGGCGCTTGCCGCCGCGGGGCATCATTTCGTCTGCGGCGTGCACGGGCTGCGCTTCATATTCGATGCGCTGTGTGACACCGGCCATGTGCAGGAGCTGTTTGACACGGTGGTAAACCCCGCCTATCCCGGCTTCGGCAACATCGTTGCGCGCGGGATGACGACGCTGCCCGAGTGGTTCAACTACGGCGCGTCGCAAAATCACCATTTCCGCAGCCCTGTGGATGCCTGGCTGTTTAACTACCTTGCGGGTATCCGCCCCGTCGGCTTCGGCATGGAAACGGTGCGCATCGCTCCGCAGTTCGTGCGCGGGGTGACGACGCTCAAGGCGACGGTGCACGGCGTGACCGTGGCGTATGACGAAAAGGCGCTCACGGTGCAAAGCCCCGTGCCGTTCACGCTCTGTCTCGGCGAAGCGGAAAAGGCGTATCCTGCGGGAGAATGGCTGGTGGCGCGCTGATGGAGACACTGCGTTTTCTTGTGCCGCCCGCCTGTGACGGTGTGACGGTGCAGACATTTTTGCGGCAGCACTGCGGGCTTTCATGGCGCATGGTCGTGAAGCTCAAGCGCGTGGAAAACGGTATCGTCGCCGACGGCGTGCACTGCCGCACCATCGACCGCCTGCGGGCGGGGCAGACGGTGACGGTGACCATGCCCGCCGATGCGGTGAAGATCGAGGGGGCGGACATGCCGCTTGCGGTCGTTTTTGAGGACGCGCACCTGATGGTTGTGGACAAGCCGCCGTTTTTGGCGGTGCATCCGTCGGCGGGAAAGCCCGAACCGACGCTGGCAAACGCTGTTGTCGGCTATTTTGAGCGGGCGGGGACGCCGCTGTCCTTTCGCCCCATCAGCCGCCTTGACCGCAACACGAGCGGGCTTTTGCCGGTGGCGAAAAGTCCGCACATCGCCTATGCGCTGGCGCATAAGGTCGACAAGACCTATTATGCGCTGTGCTGTGGAGAGATGCACGGCAGCGGCATCGTGGACGCGCCCATCCGCGTCAAAAAGGGCTGCACCATCACCCGCGAGGTCGGCGACGGCGGCAAGGAGAGCCGCACCCGCTATGAGGTGCAAAAGACCGACGGGCGCATCTCTCTTTTGCGCCTTCGGCTGGAGACCGGCAGAACGCATCAGATCCGCGTGCACATGGCGCACCTTGGGCATCCGCTTGTGGGTGATACCATGTATGGCACGGACGAAACGCTCCCGCGGCATGCGCTGCACTGCGCGCAGCTGCAATTTATTCATCCCGTGACCGGCGCGGCGGTGACGCTTTCGTCGCCGATCCCCGCCGATATGCAAACACTCATCGACACTTTGGAGGAAACGACATGATCAAAGCCTGCATTTTCGACATGGACGGCACTGTGTCCAACACCATCAACAGCATCACCTATTTTGCCAACAAGGCGCTCACGGAAAACGGTCTTTCCGGTTTCACGCCCGACGACTATAAATACATGGTCGGCAACGGCGCGGACATTCTGGTGCGGCGGATGTTTGAGAAAAACGGCTGCACCGACGAGGCGCTGTATAAAAAAGTGCTGAAAGAATATAATGAAAGCTATGACAACGATTTTCTGTATCTCACCGCGCCCTATGACGGCATCCTGACGCTGCTCGACGATTTGCGCGCGGCGGGGATCAAAACGGGCGTGCTCTCGAACAAGCCGCACCCCACAACGCTGAAGGTCGCGGATGCGCTTTTCGGCGATCGGCTGGATCTCTGCTTCGGGCAGAGAGCGGGAAAGCCCATCAAGCCCGATCCGACGGTGCTAAAGGAAATGCTGGCAACACTCGGCGTCAAGCCGGAAGAATGTCTCTATGCGGGTGACACCGCGACCGACATGCAGACGGGCAAGGGTGCAGGCTGCTTCACCGTCGGCGTGCTTTGGGGCTTTCGCACCGAAAAGGAGCTGCGCGACAATCGCGCGGACACGATCGTGGCAAAGCCCGCAGAAATTCTCAAGCTGATAAAGGAGAAAAACAGCAAATGAAGGTCATGATGATCGGCTGCGGCAGATGGGGCTCGCTCATCGCGTGGTATCTTTCCACCCTTTCTCACGAGGTGACGCTGTACGGACGGGAAAGCTCTGCCAACATGCAGCGGTTTTTGCGGGAGCGGAAAAACGATCTGCTGACACTGCCGCCGTCGGTGACGCTGACGACGGAGCTTGCGGCGGCAAAGGACGCCGAGGTGATCCTCATTTCCGTTCCGGCGCAGTCGCTGCGGGGGCTTTTGCGGGAGCTCGCGGCGTTTTCGCTGCGGGACAAGACCTTTGTTTTGTGCATGAAGGGCATCGAGGTCGAGACGGGGATGCGCCTGTCCGAGGTGACTGCCGCCGAGGTGGATCGCTCCAATCACATCGCCGTGTGGCTCGGGCCCGGGCATGTGCAGGATTTTTATGCCGGCATTCCCAACTGCATGGTCATCGACAGCAGCGAGGACGCGGTGAAATGCCGCCTCATTGATGCGTTTTCCGGCAAGCTCATTCGGTTTTATTACGGCGACGACATGATCGGCAACGAGATCGGCGCGGCGGCGAAAAACGTGATCGGTATCGCCGCAGGCGTGCTGGACGGGCTGGGGCTGTCCACGCTCAAGGGCGCGCTCATGTCCCGCGGAACGCGCGAGGTGGCGCGGCTCATCGCCGCCATGGGCGGCAACGAGCGCTCGGCATACGGGCTTTGCCATCTCGGCGACTATGAAGCGACGCTGTTTTCCCCCTACAGTCACAACCGCGCCTATGGCGAAAGCCTCATCACCGGCGCCCCGATGACAAAGCTCGCCGAGGGGCATCCGACGGCGGCGGCGCTGCATCGGCTGGCGGCGGAAAACGGCGTCGAAATGCCGATCGTTGCCGCGGTCTACAGCATTTTGTATGAGGGTGCCGAGCCGAAAGCGGCGGTCGCCCGCCTTTTTGAACGCCGCCAGGGACAGGAGTTTTGACGATGGAAACGGTCGGTCGCTTTGCCCCGACGCCGTCGGGCAGGCTGCACCTCGGCAATGTGCTGTGCGCGCTGCTTTCGTGGCTTTCCGCGAAGAAGCAGGGCGGACGGGTGCTGCTGCGCATTGAGGATCTCGACACCGCCCGCTGCGGTGGGACGCTGACAGAAAAGCTATTGGACGATCTTGCCTTTTTGGGGCTGCGCTTTGACGGCGGCTATGAGCCGGAAAGCTATCAGAGCCGCCGCACGGCGGTGTATGAAGCCTGTTTTGAGAAGCTGCGCGCGGCGGGGCTTTTGTATCCCTGCTATTGCTCCCGTGCCCAGCTGCACGCGGCGACCGCACCCCATGCCGCCGACGGACAGGCGGTGTATGACGGGCATTGCCGCCGCTATCTGCACGGCGAGACGCCGCCTGCGGGCAAAGCGCCCGCCTGGCGGTTGACCGTGCCGGATGAAACGGTGCGCTTCACCGACGGACTGCAGGGGGACTATGCGGAAAACTTAAAAACCGCCTGCGGCGATTTTTTGGTGCGGCGGGCGGACGGCGTGTTTGCCTATCAGCTTGCCGTGGTGGCGGACGACGCGCTCACGGGCGTGAACGAGGTGGTGCGCGGCAGGGATCTTCTGTCCTCTACCCCGCGCCAGCTGTATCTCTATCGGCTGCTGCACTTCACCCCGCCGCGGTTTTATCACATTCCGCTGCTGCTCGATGCACACGGCAACCGGCTTTCAAAGCGCGACGGCGCGCTCGACATGGGCGCGCTGCGGGAGCGCTTTTCCTCGCCTGAGCCCCTCATCGGGCTGTTGGCGCTGACGCTGGGACTTGTCGATCACTATACCCCGCTGACGGCAGAAGCGCTTTTGCCGCGCTTTGAATGGTCGCGCATCCCGAGAAACGATCTGCGTCTGGCGGACGTGCCATTCTTTTGAAAAAATCCCGCCTTGGCATTGCCAAGGCGGGATTTTTTGCGCTTATTTAAGCAGTTTTTTATTTGCGACTTCACCAAGCACGGTAATTTGATGAATGGCAATCTTGTTTAGTTTTTCCGGCCTTTCCGATTGGGGGACGCCCTCACCGATGAGAACGGCGTTAATATTTTCTAAGTTTGAAAGGCAGATCAGTTCATTTATCGAAGCAAAGTCACGGATATTTCCTTTTTTGTCCGGGTTCTCATCCCGCCATTGTTTTGCGGTCTTTCCAAACAGAGCAACATTCAGAACATCGGCTTCATCGGCATATACGAAGGAAATCTGTTTTTGGGACAGTTCTTTCGGTATCAAATTATGTTTAATCGCGTCTGTATGGATATGGCAATTGATCTTTGCCGATTCTCTTTTGGCAGACCATCCGATTTGCTTTTATTCATCGGCTTTAAGCCGTTGGAATTCTTTGACAACATATATTTTGAATTGGGGACTGATCCACATAGCAAATTCAAAAGCAATGTCCTCGTGTGCATAGGTGCCGCCATATCTGCCGGATTTTGCCGAGATGGAAACAGCGTTTGTTTTTTTTGCGAATTCCTTGACGCTTATCTTAAAGCTGTTAAGCCCCCGCTTTCTTTATGATTTCTTCAAAGCCGTCAAGGTTAAAATTGGGATTGTAAACATTTTCCCAAGTGCCGATATATGCGAGCGTGCTGCGGTTTCTCAGCCGGTCCGTCACAAAGAATTCTCCGTCTTTGGCTTTAGGCATGTCTGTGATACAGATATAATCCGCGTTATTACGGGACACCACATTGATCTCAGTACCGTTCACATGGATTTTGTTCATGCTCTTCTCCCGTCCGATTACGGCGAATTCGCCATAATTAAAAGCAGATACCCTGCAATCAGTGTATCACAAATCTTTGGGATAGTCGCCTCATCTATATCAAGTTCGTAATTTTAAAAACTAATCTTCTCCGAAAAGGTGGCGGAGTACGTTGTCGCGGTTGTTGATAAAGTCCTTCATCACTTGATAGTTTTCTGTTTCGGTATAGGCCTTTTTGCAGATGCCGTCCTTTGAAAATTCCCATATGTCGGCGTGCGGAAAGGACAAAACGATCGGGGAATGGGTGGCAATGAGAAACTGGGAGTTCTTGTCCACCAGCCGCCGTATCTCTAACAGCAGTGTCATTTGCCGTATCGGGGACAGCGCCGCCTCCGGCTCGTCCAAAATATACAAACCGTTTCCCCTGAACCGGTTTTGCACCAGCGCCAGAAAGCTCTCGCCGTGTGACTGCTCGTGTAAAGACCGACCGCCGTAGCCGTCGAGACAGATGTCGTTTTTCAGAATGTCGGTGGCGACATTGTAAAAGCTTTCTGCGCGCAGAAAAAAGCTGTCCCTTTCATATGCCGCTTTGGACACCGATAGATATTCATGCAGCGGCGACTCGGTACGGCAGGTCGAAAAATTAAAATTGCGTGAGCCACCCTCTGCATTCAGTTCGCTCAAAACGGCGATCGCTTCCAAAAGCGTGGATTTTCCCGTTCCGTTTTCTCCGACAAAAAAGGTGACGGGAGAGGACAGCGGGAGACGGCGCATGTCTTGCAGATGTTTTATGGCGGGAATGTTTTGCAGATAGGAATTCTGCGGGATTTCCCCTTGCAGCGAAACACCGGAAATATATAAGCGCATGCTTTCACCCCCCTGCATATATTAAAGCATAAAAAGGAGTCATTTTCAACAGACATACACAGTATACATGTTTTAATGAGACAAAAACGTCGCATGAAAGCCTTCGTGTGACGTTTTTTTCGTATTTTACCATAGCTCTGTCCGAATTTTACAGGGATTTACCGAATTTTACCGTATAAAACCAAACTATACCAATTCCATTTTTCGCCGGGGTTCGCTATGATTATCTTGCAAGGCACACGAGGGTATCCCCGCTGCGACAAGTTCCCCGCAGAAGAAAGGAGAAGTCATGAATGTCTTTGTACGGTTTCTTAACGAGTACGGCACGGCGATCCTGTATGCGGCGGCAACTGCTTTGGTCGGTGCGGCGGGGGTCACACGCAAGCATCTGTGGAAGCGGCGCACGCGGGATCGGAGAAAGAAAAAGGTGGTCAAGCAATGCACGCAGGCGGTTGACACGGTGTACAGCAAGCTGTCCGAACGGGAACGCGACCGCAAGACGGTGAAAGCGGTCGAGGAAACGCTGGCGGACGAGGGGATCAGCATGGCGAAGGTGGAAACGCTTTTGCACATCGGGGAAGAACGGGACAGGGAAGCAAAGCGAACGGTGACAGCAAATGCAGACAGTGCATAGAGGTGGGAAATGGGGATTTTGTATCGCGTGAAGACGGATCGTGTGTGGGATGAATGCGGAGCGGCGTTTACGGTCTATGGGGTGACGGCGTACACGGCGGCGGGAGAGATCCTGTGCGCCGTCCCCGACCTGTTCTTTGACAGGAAAAGGGCGGCGGCGTTTGTCCGCCTGTGCCGCAGCGAGCAGCCGCAGCCGTGGGCGCTTTTGGAATTTGCAGAAGATGCGCTGGCGGCGCAGTACGGGTGAACCCGTCGCCGCCCTGCTCTAAGGTTCAGATATAGTCCGAAATGTACGGCATTTCGTGCAGAATGGTATCGTCCAGCAGCCTCACGGTGTCTTTGTCTGCTTCGATCCTGCCCATCCGATACAGCTTTGCTGCGGTCTTATATCCCAAAAGCAGGGTCGTCAGGGTGGCGATCGACAGCTTCACCCGGTTGTGGCTGACGGTGTTGACGACCGCACATTCCCCACGGTGGAAATGCACCGTGACCGCGCGGTTGTTGTGCGCAAAAAAGGGATCGTCAACGACAAAGGTAAACACGGCGTTTTCCGCCGTCGGGTCGCAGTGATATTTTTGAAAGAACTGCTCAACATCCACGATACGCCCCATGATATACGGGCGGATCGTTTCGCGGATGTCGCCGTCTTCCAATTCAAACGCGATAGGCTCGCTCGAATACGAGCTGCCCCGCACCTCGTCGATCATGGAATCGTGCGCCCGAATGAACTCCCAAAGCCCCGCCTGCGCTTCGCGGGTGAGATAGATCATTTCCTTGATGTGCATGATGTCGTTTTTGATGAGGTACACCATATAGCCGCACGGTCGCTCGTTTGTGTCATAATAAATTGCGACAACGGTGTCGTCCTCATCCCAGCGCCAATATTCTTCCCACGCCAAAGCGTTTCGAAACAGGCAGCCGTGCGTCACGGCGGCGAACTGGGCGTGCAGATTGCGGAAATCCTCGTTTTCCCAGTCGACGCGACGCACAAAGCCCGGCGCGGACGCTTTCACGGGGATCTGGCGATCCTTGACGGAATAGGTGATCTTGTTCGAAATGATTTCCCAGCCCATTTTGCGATACAGCGGGATCGAATAGGGAAACAAAAGCGCCAGGGACTGATTTTTTTGCCGCATATGTTCGAGACTCTTTTGCATCAGCCGTTTCATCAGTCCGTGTCCCGTATATTCCGGATAGGTGCACACGCTGGTGACAAACCCCACGGGATAAACGGCGTTATAGACGTTCATTTTCAGCGGATAGACGGCGATCTGCGACACCAGCGCGTCCCCGTCAAAGCAGCCCAACACATCCGCACGTTCCAGGATCGGGAATTTGGACTGCTTGATCTCGTCGCCGCGCCACCCGCTGAGGGCAAGATCCTGCTCCGTGATCTGAAAGGCATAGCGCAAAAGGGAGTTGTATTGTTCAAGGTCGTCCGTTTTCAGATAGCGTATGTCATATGTCTTATTTTGCATCATCGTGTTCTCCGTTTCCTTTTTCCTGTAACAGCTGTTCTTCCAATGTGTCCACAAACAGTGAGAGGGCATCGACAAACGCGCCGCCATAGCGGTCGACGGCTTTTGTAAAGGCTTCCTGCTCGGCGGAAAACAGTCTGTCCATCCACGCACTTGTATATTTCCTGCCCTTCTCTGTGATCAGCAGGATCTTTTCTTTTGCGCGGACGCCTTTTTCGAGGCGGATATAGCCGTTCTCGGCATATTCTTTGACAATGGTGTTGAGCGTCGAGCGGGGGATCATCCACTCGTCGCAGATCTCCTTTTGCGAGTGCGGCTTGCCGTCGCTCAAAGCATAGAAAAGTCCGAGCGCATTTTCCGTGATGCCGATGCGCTTTGCAAAGCGGTAATAGATCCCGTCTGTTCGATTGACGTCGGTCAGGATCCTGCGGACGGTGCTGTTTCCCGAATGCTGCATAATGCCCTCCCTGCGGTGTTGTATGAGTATAGTATAATCCGAATTCGTATTGACGTCAACCCGCAGATGCACCGTCATGCGACATTTTGCGGCAGAAAACAGAAAAATGCCCCTGCACGGGAGTTCCGTGCAGGGGCATTGACATTTTAGTGGAACTTTTTGCGGGCGGTATAGTGCGTATGCAGCACCTCATGTGCCTTGTGGCTGCCGAAGCTCTCGAAGTAATCCTTGTAGATCTCGACGACCATCGGGTTCTGATGCGACTTGCGCAGCGGCATATCGCGATCCATGTCATACAGCACCTTGGCACGCTTGGCGCGGTAGTCCTCGAAGTTGCGCACCACGGCGGGCACGATCGGC
>URNF01000045.1 GCA_900549155.1 uncultured Oscillospiraceae bacterium
TTTAGGGCTTTGCCCGAAAATGAAATACCACCCGCTTTGCGGGTGGATATTTATTATCAGTGCAGCGCGGCGGTGATGATCAGGTCATCGCCGCTTTTTTCGGCTTTGATGCTGCCGCCGTGTCCCTCGGCGATGCTGCGGGCGATGGAAAGCCCGATGCCGAAGCCGCCCGTGGCGGCGTTTCTGGACGGATCGGCGCGATAGAACCGATCGAAAAGCATTTTTGTGTCCTGTTCGGAAATGTTGTCGCAGGCGTTTTCCGTGCGAATGACGATGCCCTTTTTGCCCTTTTCCAGCGTGAAACGGATGGGGGCGTCGGCGGCGGTATATTTGCAGGCGTTATCGAGCAGGATGCTGCAAAGCTGCCGCACGGCATATTCGTCGCCGCGATAGGTGACGGCGGGGGCGACAGCGATTTCGAGCGCGTGTCCCCGATCGGCGGCAAGCGCTCTGAACGACTCCGCCGTTTCCGAGACGGCGTCGCTCACGGGGAAATCCTGCATATGCAGCGGCGACTGCTCCTCGTCCATGCGCGACAGCGTCACAAGATCGTTCACAAGGGCGGTGAGCTTGTCGGTCTGTCCCTTTGCCTTGTTGATCCACTTCTGCTCTCCCGTTTCCATTTCGAGGAGCTTCAGACTGGTGGAAATGACGGTGATGGGGGTTTTGAGCTCGTGCGAGGCGTCGGTGATGAACTGCTTTTGCCGTTCGCTCGCCTTAACGACGGGGTCGATCGCCCTGCGGGAGAAAAGCAGCACCGCGACATAAACGACACCGACGCAGAAAACGGTGGAGAAAAGGGACAAAAGGGCGATCTTGGTGATGGCGCTGACCTCACGGCTGCAATCGAGGAACACCGCCATATATTCCCCGCTTTCGTCCTGCAAAACGCGGTATTTATAGTCGCCTGTGAAGCCATAGCCCACCCCGTGCCGCAGTGCGGTTTTGAGATAGGGGTCGGTGTCCTCTTCGGTCACGGCGGCAATGTTCTTGAGATCGGCGGCAAGAAGCGTGCCGTCGGCGCTGTAGCGCAAAACGAAATAGCGCGTGGCATACGGCGTTTCCGGTGAAAACTTCCCGTCCGGCTTTTTGCTGCCGAAGGGATGGTCCCCGCGCGGCATCGGCGGGATCGTGCCGCGATTTTCGCAGATCATTTCGAGCGTTTCGGTCAGTCCCGTGTTCACCGAAATGAAGTTGGCGACATTGATGATCAGACTTAAAACCACCGTCACCGAAATGACCGCCAGCATGGCGATGCGGATAAATTTTCCCCGCAGCTTTTTGACCATGTTTTATGCCTCCAATACATACCCCAGTCCGCGGTTGGCGCGGATGGTGACGGCAGCCCCGATCTGCCGCAGCTTTTTGCGCAGATTGGAAATGTGCACCCAAACGACCGGCATTTCCGCGTCGCTGTCATAGCCCCACACGCGCTCCATGATCCGCTCGGCGGACAAAACGACGCGCGGCGAACGCATGAAAAGCTCCATGACCTGAAATTCCCTGCCGCTCAGCCGCACGCTGCGGCTGCCGCAGGAGAGCATGCCCGTGTCGCTGTTCAGCGTGATGTCCTCAAAGGTGAGCACCGACGGGGTATAGGCGGCACCGCGGCGCAGCATGGCGCGCACACGGCAGATAAGCTCATCGGGCGCAAAGGGCTTTGGAAGATAATCGTCCGCGCCCGCGTTGAAGCCGGTGATGCGGTCGTCCTTCTGCGTTTTGGCGGTGAGCATCATGACCGGCGCGGTCACGCCGTCGTCCCGCATTTTCTGCAGCGCGGTGAAGCCGTCCATTTTCGGCATCATCACATCGAGAATAATGGCGTCATAGGTGTCCGCCGCGGCATACTCATAGGCGGAAAGCCCGTCATAGACCGTGTCGACGGTGAACTGATTTTTTTCAAAAAACGCCGTGAGCGTTTCCGCCAGATCCGGCTCGTCCTCTGCAATGAGCAAACGCATGCTATCACCCGCCTTTCGTTTAGTATAGCGAAAAAGAAAGCAGAAATCAAGTCACAGTGTCTCGGACTGGTTTTCTCTGCCGCAGATGATGTTCAGATTGCCGTTGCGGCAGCGGATCTCGTCGAGAAAGGCTTTGGATACCTGCGGGGTCTTGAGCAGGATACGATAGTGCAGCTCATACAGCGTGCCCATGTTGGTGGTCTTGACCTTTTGCAGGGTGTGAGAGCGGGTATATTGCGCAAAGAGGTCGTCGAAAAGTCCGTCATATTCGAGATTTTCGGGAATGGTGATGCGCAGAATACGCGCCGCCGCCTCGCCCTCGCCGAAATGCAGCTTTGTCAGCAGCAGCACCACGGCGGCAACGATGACAAAGAAAAGCACCGCGACGCCGACATAACCCATGCCGGTCGCAAGGCCGATCGCCATCGCGAGAAAGATCATGCCGATCTCGCGCGCCGTGCCGGGTGCGGAACGGAAACGCACAAGCCCGAAAGCACCGGCGACGGCGACGCCTGCGCCGATGTTGCCGTTGACAAGCATGATGACGACCTGCACAACGGCGGGCAGGATCGCCAGCGTGACGGCAAAGCTCTGGGTGCACTGCGCCTTATACATGCTGCAAAGCGCCGTGGCGATGCCGAGGGCGAGGGAAACGGCGGTACAAATGAGAAACGCGGACAGGGTGAGGGAATCGGTGATGATGGAATTAAGCACTGAAAAGCGCCTCCTTTTGCAATTTTTGACGGTAGAACGTACCGTATTTGGAGAAAGAAACGGGGGTTGCGCCCGCCTCGCTCAGTGCGTGACTGAGCCACAGCGGGCAGGCGGCGGGAATTTTGACTTCCGTGAGGATCCTGTTGCCTGTCAGAAGCGGCGTGCCGTGGTCGCCCGCCGTCAGGGAAAGCGTCGTTTCGCGAAAGCGGATGCCGGTGTCAAACGTGACGCGCACGCCGTTTTCGCCCGCATAGGCTTCACGGTCATAGGCGATGAACACCCGCGGCGCGGTGTGATAAAACTGCTGAAACCGAAAAATTTCCTTTTCGATCTGCGTTTTCGCGGGAACGCTGCCGTCGAGAAAGGCGGCGACGGTGTCGACTCTCTGCTCGATGCGGCGCTTATACACGATGCCGTCAAACTTCTTTTTCAGCTCCGCAAACACCCTGCCGTCCTTTGCGGGCACACCGTAGCTGCGCACCCGCAGCTTTTCCTTATAGATCGGCTTTTCAATGGATGCGCGAATGAGCCGCCAGTCGGGCGTGTCATAATATAGGTTACAGATCGTATATCTGCCGTATGCGTCCGGCTGTACATAGGGGGCGATGTGCTGCAGGAAAATTTCCTTTTGCAGCGGTGTCAGGAAATACTTTTTTTCATACCGCTCGAAACAGTATTGCACGGCGCGTGCCATAGGGCATACCTCCTTTGTGTCTCCCATGATAAAGGGGCAACCTAAAGTGAACTTAAAGATTTTTCTTTAGGTTGCCTTTAACTTTCCGCCGTATCGTATAGACAAAGGAGGTCATCCGTATGAAAAACATGAAAAAGCATCTCGCGGCGATCCTCGGCGTCTGCCTGTCGGCAGCGCTGTTGTTTGCCGGCTGCGGCAAAACGAAAACCAAAAATGAGAATGTCACCGACAATACGTTATCCATAGAGTATATTACAGAGTCGGAAATACAATCTGTAATCGAAAAAACCGTCTCCGCACCCGATCTGACGGGGGCAAAGACGGTCACACTGACCGACGACGGCGTCACGATCGACGCGGGCGGCGTGTATGTCCTGAGCGGCACGACGACCGGCAGGATCACGGTCAACGCGAAGGACGCCGACGTGACGCTGGTCCTAAACGGCGTCACGGTGAACTGCACCGATAGCAGCGCTTTATATGTCTATAAGGCAAAAAGCGTGACGCTGTGGCTGGCGGAGGGAACGACAAACACGCTCACCGACGCCGAGAGCTATAGCTTCTCGGATGCGCTGTCCTCGAAAGCGGACGAAGAACCGAATGCCTGTGTCTATTCCAAGGCGGACATGGTCATCGGCGGAACGGGGACGCTCACGGTGAACGGCCGCGCAAACAACGGCATCACCGGCAAGGACACCCTGCGCGTGGAGACCGCCACGGTGCAGGTGACGGCGAAAAATCACGGCATAAACGGCAAGGACGCGCTGGTGGTCAAAGGCGCGACCGTCACAGTGGACTGCGGCGGTGACGCGCTGCGCTCCACCAACGACAGCGATAAAAAGTGCGGCTATGTCGCGCTGTCCGACGCGACGCTGTCGCTCACAGCGGGTGAGGATGGCGTGCAGGCGGAGACGGTGCTGTTTGCCGACAGCGGCACAGTCACTGTGAAATCGGGCGGCGGCAGCACCGCCACCGTTTCGTCCGACACTTCGGCAAAGGGCTTGAAGGCGGGTGCGGGCATGCTGCTCAAGGGCGGCAGCTTCACGGTCGACAGCTGTGACGACGCCATCCACAGCAACGGCAACGTTGCGATCTCCGGCGGCACTTTTCTGCTGGCGACGGGGGACGACGGCGTGCATGCCGATGAAAACGTCACCGTGTCCGACGGCACGATCACCGTGACAAAAAGCTATGAGGGCATCGAGGGCGCGACGGTGGACATCACCGGCGGCACCATCGACATCACCGCCTCGGACGACGGTCTCAACGCAGCGGGCGGCAACGACCAAAGCGGATTTGGGCCGCGCAAGGACAATTTCGGCGGCAGCAGCAATGACAGCACCTACTATATCCGCATCGCGGGCGGCAAGATCACGATCGACGCGGGCGGCGACGGCATCGACTCCAACGGCTCTCTGACCGTTTCGGGCGGCGAGACCTATGTCAGCGGCCCGACCGATAACGGCAATGGCGCACTGGACTTTGACGGAACGGGCACGATCACGGGCGGTATCGTCGTGGCGGCAGGCGCTTCCGGCATGGCGCAGAACTTCGGCGAAAATTCCACACAGGGCAGCATTCTGGTGTCGTTTGGCAGCTTCGGAACGGGCGCCGTCACGGTGACGAACGCTGCGGGCGAAACGCTCGCGAGCTTTACGCCCACCAAGCAGTATAACTGCGTGGTGGTGAGTGCGCCGACGCTCAAAAAAGGCGAGACCTACACCGTCAATGCCTGCGGACAGTCGCAGTCGGTGACGCTTTCGAGCCTTATCTATGGCAGCGGGATGCAGGGCGGCGGCTTCGGCGGCGGGCGTCCCGGCAATCAGCAGTCGGCAAACGGTCAGCAAGGCGGACAGAGCGATACAAACACCCCGCCCGACCTCCCGAGCGGACAACAAAACGGGCAAAACGGACAGGGCGGCACGCCGCCCGAACTCCCGAACGGACAGCAAAACGGTCAAAACGGGCAGGGCGGCACCCCGCCGTCCAAACCCGACAGCGGCAGCGGGAAAGGCAACAAGACCGCCGGCAGCACGACCGCCGCGACCGGCTCCGAAGCTATCTGACAAAAAAATCAGCACAACCTCACGGTTGTGCTGATTTTTCTGTCTATCTGTCTGTCAGTGTATAACGGGGGCAAAATCTGCGCCGATGAAAGCGGCGAGGGCGGCGGGATTTATCTCCATCTGCAGCCCGATCCTGCCGCCGCTGACGAAAAAGGCGGAAAGCGGCTTTGCCGTTTCGTCGATGACGGTCAAAAACGGCTTTTTCATGCCGACGGGACTGCACCCGCCGCGGATATAGCCCGTCACCTTGTTGATGTCCTTGACGGCGATCATCTCGACCGCCTTTTCGCCGACCGCCTTGGCGGCGGCTTTGAGGTCAAGCTCCGCCGCGACCGGGATCACAAAAACGAAGTGCGTGCTTTTGCCTTTGGTGACCAGCGTTTTGTATACCCGTTCTTCCGGCTGCCCCAGCTTGCGGGCGACGGAAAGTCCGTCGATGCCGTCGTCGGGCGTGTAGGTGTGCAGGGTATAGGGAATTTTCGCGCGATCCAGCATGCGCATGGCGTTTGTTTTCACTTCAGCCATTGTCTGTCTCCTCTCTGAAATACCGCACGATCGCCTCGGCGGCGGGGCGGGTGACGCCCTTCACCAAAAGCAGTTCCTCGACGGTCGCATCGGACACCGCCTTGACCGAGCCGAACTGCCGCAGCAGCGCGCGGGCGCGCTCCTTGCCGACGCCGGGAATTTTTTGCAGCGTGACCGACACCATGCTGCCGCTGCGTTTTTTGCGGTGATAGGTGATGGCAAAGCGGTGCACCTCTTCCTGGATGTCCGAGAGCAGGGAAAACACCGTCCGCTTTGCCGCAATGGCGATCTCGCCGCCGTCGGCGGAGATGGCGCGGGTGCGGTGCTTGTCGTCCTTGACAAGACCGAAAACGGGAATGCCCAGTCCGAAGCTGTCGATGAGCGGCTTCACCGCCGTCACATGCTCGCTGCCGCCGTCCAGCAGGATGAGATCCGGCTTTTTGCCGAATCCGCTGTCGTGCTGCGGGCTTTTTTCATATTCGGTGAGACGCCTTTCGAGCACCTCCCGCATGGCGGCATAGTCGTCGGCGCGGGCAGCGTCCCTGACCGCGAAGCGCCGATAGGCACTTTTGAACGGCTTTCCGTTTTTGAACACCACCATGCCGGCAACCTCTGCGTCGCCGGCGGTGTGGGAAATGTCATAGCATTCGATATACAAAGGCGGCGCATCCAGCGCCAGCAGCGTTTGCAGCTCATTGAGCGCCGTGCTCTCCCTTCCCGTCATGCCGACTCTGTGCGCAATGCGCTCGGCGGCGTTGTCGCGGCACATGGCGACAAGCCGCGCCTGTTCGCCGATCTGCGGCTGCACCAGATGCACGCGCTTTTTGCGCTTTTCGGACAGAAATTGCTCCAAAAGTGCGGCGTCCTCGATGTCGCCGTCCAGTGTGACCTGCGGCGGGACACGGTCGCGCATCGTATAATACTGCTGCAGAAACTCCGCTCTTGCGGCGGGCAGATTTTCCTGTTCATCCATCAAAAAATATTCCTGCTCCCGCAGCGCGCCGTCCGCAAAACGGAACACCTGAAAGCAGCTTTTGCCCGATCCTGTCGCAACGGCGATGACGTCCTGCTCGGAGACGGCGGACATGACGACCTTTTGCCGTTCGCCCATGCGGCGGATGGCGGTGATGCGGTCGCGCAGGCGCGCCGCCTTTTCAAATTCCAGCGCCTCGGCGGCTTCTTCCATGCGGGCTGTCAGCGTTTGCAGCGTGCTTTTGCTGCCCTTTGTGAGCAGCTCCACCGCGCCCTCGACCCGCTCGGCATAAGCGGCGGCGGAAACCTTGCCGCTGCACGGCGCACAGCAGCGGTGAATGTGCGCGTTGAGACAGGGGCGCACCGTTTGCCTGCCCTGCACGAAGCTGTGCCCGCAGGTGGCAAGCCCGAACACGGCGGACGCCTCGTCCACCGCCTGCTTGATGTCATAGCCGCTCATATACGGCCCGATATACCGCGCGCCGTCGTCCGCCGTCTGCTTTGCCTCGGAAATGCGGGAAAACGGCGGCGGGGAGATGCGGATATAGTGATAGCCCCTGTCGTCCTTGAGTAGGATGTTGTATTTCGGGCGGTGCTGCTTTATGAGTGAGCATTCCAGCACCAGCGCTTCAAACTCGCTGCCCACCACGATATAGGTGAACGTCGCCACGTGCGCTACCATCTGCCGCACCTTTTCGGTGTGGTTCGTTTCCGAGCCGAAATATTGGCTCACGCGGTTTTTGAGCGCCTTGGCTTTGCCGATATAGATGATCTCATCGGCGGCGTTTTTCATGATATACACGCCCGGCTGCAGCGGCAGGGTCATCGCTTTTTTGCGCAGCGCGGCAATTCTTTCGTTATCGTTCATGGCGTCACCGTGTCTGCCAGTACTTACGGTCAAGGCTGCGATATTGGATAGCTTCCGCCACGTGTGCAACCTCGAGCGTTTCGCTGCCTGCAAGGTCGGCAATGGTGCGCGCCACCTTCAAAAGACGGTCATAGGCACGGGCGGACAGCCCCATGCGCTCAAACGCGCCCGCAAGCATCGTTTTTGCCGCGTCGGACATGGGACACATTTCCTGCAGCTTTCCCGTCGGGATGGTCGCGTTGGAAACAATGTCCGTTCCCGCAAAGCGTACCCGCTGCACCGCGCGGGCGGCGTTGACGCGCGCCTTGATCGCGGCGGAGCTTTCCGCCTTTTCGCCCGAGGAAAGGTGCGAAAATTCCACCGGCGGCACCTCGATGTGCAGATCGACACGGTCGAGCAGCGGGCCGGAGATCTTGTTCATATACCGTGCAGCCGCCGCAGCGGTGCAGGTGCAGGCTCTGGTCGGATGCCCATAGTAGCCGCAGGGACAGGGGTTCATGGCGGCGACCAGCATGAAATTGCAGGGATAGGTCAGCGATGCGCTGACGCGGGAGATGGTGACCTTGCCGTCCTCAAGCGGCTGGCGCAGACATTCCATCGTCTGACGGGAAAACTCCGGCAGCTCGTCCAAAAACAGCACGCCGCCGTGTGCCAGCGAAATTTCGCCCGGGTGCGGCACGACACCGCCGCCCGCCAGTCCCTGCGGGGAAATATTGTGATGCGGCGCGCGGAACGGACGGCGATGCAGCAGTCCCGCACCGCCCGGCAGCGTCCCCGCGACCGAATGGATCTTCGTGATCTCCAGCGCCTCTTCCTGCGTCAGATCGGGCAGGATGGAAGGCAGACGCTTGGCAAGCATGCTTTTGCCCGACCCCGGTGGGCCGATGAGCAGCACGTTGTGCGAGCCGGCAGCGGCGATCTCCATCGCCCGCCTTGCCGCTTCCTGTCCCATGACCTCGGAAAAATCCGGCAGCGGCGGTTCATTTTCACCGCCATTTGCATGCGGCGTGACAACGGGGAGCGGCATGCTGCCGGAAAGATGCAGCATCAGCGCGTCCACGTTCGGCGGCGCAAAAACGGAAAGGCCGCTCACGACCGCCGCTTCCTCGGCGTTTTCCGCCGGAACATACAGCTCCTTCATCCCTGCATCGCGGGCGGCGATCGCCATCGGCAGTACGCCGCGCACGGGGCGGATCGCGCCCGCCAGCGACAGCTCGCCGATGAACGCTTTTTCATCGAGGGAAGCCTTCAGCTGCCCCGATGCCTTCAGAATGGCGAGCAGCAGCGGCAGATCATACACCGAGCCTTCCTTTTTCACGTCGGCGGGGGCGAGATTGACGGTGATGCGGCTGACGGGATAGGTAAATCCCGCGTTTTTGATAACGGCGCGCACGCGGTCGCGGGATTCCCGCACCGCCGCGTCCGGCAGACCGACCAGCTCAAACGAGGGCAGCCCTTGGGAAATGTCCGCTTCGGTGGTGACGGGGAAGCCGTCGATGCCGAAAAGCCCGAGGCTTTGGACACTGGCAAACATACGATCAGTCCTTTTTATCGTCGGTGGGAGCTTCCTCGGTCGGCAGTTCCGCCTCGGAGGTGTAAAATTCCTGTTTCACGGTGTCCGCAGGCTCGGCGCGGTCGGCGTCGACAAAGGCGGGCACATCGAGCGCTGTTTCTTCCCGCACGGCGGTGATGCGCGCAGGGGTCGCCCTGCGTTTTTTGTGCTGGGTGCGGATATACTTATACGTCTCCATCACCACAAACGGCACAAAGGACAGCCCTGCGACGGTGAGCCATGCCGCACTGTTCATGGCGGACAGGCCGAACACGGTGCGCAGCGGCGGAATGAGCAGCACGACCAGCATGGCGGCAAGCGACACCGCAAAGGCGCCGCACATCCGTCGGTTGGTGAAGAAGCCGACCTCAAACAGCGAGTGGGTGGAGCGAATGTTGAATGCATGAATGATCTGGGAGAACGCGAGCGTGGCAAACGCCATCGTCTCGCCGAGCGCCAAATTCGGTTCGCTGCCGCCCATGACGCGCGAGCCGACGAAATAGGCAATGAGGGAGAGCATGCCGATCATCAGTCCCTGCCAGATCGCCTGTGCGCCGACGCCGTCGGCAAAAAGGCTTTCCTTGCGGCTGCGCGGCTTGCGGCTCATGACGTCGTCCTCGACCGGCTCGACGCCGAGGGCAAGCGCCGGCAGACTGTCGGTCACGAGGTTGATCCACAAAAGCTGCATCGGCAGCAGCGGCGACTCCCGCCAGAAGATCATGGCGAGGAACACCGTCAGAATTTCGCCGAGGTTGCAGGAAAGCAGGAAATGCACCGCTTTGCGGATGTTGTCATAGATGCCGCGTCCTTCCTTGACGGCGGCGACGATGGTGGCAAAGTTGTCGTCCATCAGCGTCACGTCCGCCGCCCCCTTGGCGACGTCCGTGCCGGTGATGCCCATGGCACAGCCGATGTCGGCGGCTTTCAGGGCGGGCGCGTCGTTGACGCCGTCGCCGGTCATGGCGACTACATCGCCGCGCTTTTTCCACGCCTTGACGATGCGGATCTTGTCCGCCGGGGTGACGCGGGCATAGACGCTGTATTCGGTGATATGCTTTTTGAGATCGCGATCGGACATTTCGGCAAGCTCCGCGCCGGTGATCGCTTTGGTGTCGTCGGTGAGAATGCCCATTTGGGCAGCGATCGCAGAGGCGGTCACGACATGGTCGCCGGTGATCATCACCGGACGGATGCCTGCCGCACGGCACTCGCGGATGGCTTCGATCGCTTCGGGACGCGGCGGGTCGATCATGCCGAGCAGTCCCAGCAGCGTCAGCCCGTTTTCAAGCTCCTCGGGCTTACAGTCGGTGGGGGCTTCGTCCAGCCGCTTGCAGGCGACCGCCAAAACGCGCAGCGCGGATTTGCCCATGGCGTCCGCGGCGGCGAGCGCTTCCATCACGCTGCCGTCGGTGCAGCGGGAAAGCAAAATTTCCGGCGCGCCCTTGACGATGGCGACGGTCTCGCCGTCGATGAGGTGCACCGCCGTCATCAGCTTGCGGTCGGAGTCAAAGGGAATCTCATCCAGCCGCGGGCACTGGGAGAACAGATCGTCCTTGGAAAAGCCGTTGTGCATGGCATAGGCGATGATGGCGGTCTCGGTCGGATCACCGATGTGCTGTTCGACACCGTCGGCGGTGACCTGCACGCTGCCGTCGGTGCACAGCGTCGCCAGCCGCACCAGCGCCAGCGCACCCTCGGACGCAGACTGCCGCAGATCCTCGGTGTGGTTGCCGACAAAGGCACGGGTGAGCGTCATGCGGTTCTGTGTGAGCGTGCCGGTCTTATCCGAACAGATGACCGACGCGCTGCCCAGCGTTTCGACGGCGGGCAGACGGCGGATGAGCGCCTGTTTTTTCACCATTTTCTGCACGCCCATCGCCAAAACGATGGTGACGATGGCGGGCAGTCCCTCGGGGATGGCGGCGACCGCCAGCGATACGGCGGTCATGAACATCTCGAGCACCGGCATATGGCTGAAAAGCCCGATGATGAAAATGATGATGCAGATGGCAAGCGCCAAAAAGCCGAGCTGCTTGCCGAGCTGTCCTAACTTGCGCTGCAGCGGCGTGGCGGTCTCCTCTTCCGCGCCGAGCATGGCGGCGATGCGCCCCATTTCGGTGGACATGCCGGTGGCGACCACGACGGCGGTGCCCGTGCCGTAGGACACGGCGCAGCCCGAATAGACCATGTTCACACGGTCGCCGAGCGGGGCGGTGGTGTCGATGTGCGCCGCCGCATCCTTGTCGACCGGCAGCGATTCACCGGTCAGCGCCGATTCGTCGCACTGCAGCCGCACGGCGGTGAGCAGACGGCAGTCGGCGGGGATAAGGTCGCCCGCCTCAAAGCTGACGATGTCGCCCGGCACAAGGTCGTTGGCGGAAACGGTGGTGAGCTGTCCGTCACGCAGCACCTTGGCATTCGGCGCGGACATGTTTTTGAGCGCCTGCAGGGCGGCGTCCGCCTTGCTTTCCTGAATGACGCCGATGATGGCATTGAGAATGAGGATCGCCACGATCACGACAGGCTCCGCCCATTCCGCGACGTCACCGCGCAGGGTGTTATAGATGCAAAGTCCCAAAGACACCAAGGCGGCAATGAACAGAATGATGACCATGGTGTCCTGCAGCTGACCCAAAAAGCGCTCAAGAAAGGAGCGCTGTTTCTTTTCGCTGAGAATATTTTTGCCGTATTCCTTTTCGCGGCTTTGCGCCTCGGCGGTCGTGATGCCGACAGTCTCGTCGGTCGAAAGCTCCGAGAGGACATCCGCCGGTGTGCCTGTATGCCAGATCATAAGATTCCTCATTTCATTTTGAAGATAGATACATACATGATACCACAGTCTTCATTTTTTTGCAACACCGTGTGCTGCAGGGCGCAAAACGGGCGAAAAAACGAAAAATCCGAAGAAAATGCTATTTTAACCTTGCAAAAAAGACGGGTCTTGTGTATAATTACATAAAGATGGGTATAGTATGCCCTCTAAAATGGTCAAATTGTTTGTGCGCGGCGGCGCTGCCGCGCTCCGAAAAAAGGATGGAGAGTTTCTATGTCGAACAGACTGTTTCAAAGCGTGGTTCATCAGATGCAGCCGGCGATCGACCGCACCATCGGCGTGATCGATGAGAGCCTGTCGATCGTTGCGTGCAGCGATCTCGGACGCATCGGGGAGAGCGTTCCCGCCGTCACGGCGGAGACCTTCACGGTGCCGGAGGCGTTTGTGGTGGACGGCTATACGTATAAGGCGTTTGCCCGCCCGCACTGCGAGTATGTGCTGTTTGTGGAGGGCAACGACGAGGAAGCGGAGCGGTATGCGGCGCTTTTGGCGGTATCTCTCACCAACATCAAGCAGTATTATGACGAAAAATACGATCGCGGCAACTTTGTGAAAAACGTGATCCTTGACAACATCCTGTCGGGCGATATCTATCTCAAAGCGCGCGAGCTGCGGTTCAACAGCGATGTCGACCGCGTGGTGCTGCTCATCCGTGTGGCGTCCCATTCGGAGGTCTCCGCGTTTGATGTGGTGCAGAACCTGTTCCCCGACAAGGCAAAGGACTTTGTCATCAACATCAACGAAAACGACATCGCGCTTGTGAAGGAGATCCGCAGCGGCATCGACGGGCGCGATCTCGAAAAGCTGGCGTGCTCCATTGTGGATACGCTCAGCAGCGAATTTTACACGCAGGTGTCGGTCGGCATCGGCACGGTCGTTTCCAGCATCAAGGAGCTTGCCGGTTCTTTCAAGGAAGCGCAGATCGCGCTGGAGGTCGGCAAGGTGTTTGACACTGAGCGCACCATCGTCAGCTATGACAATCTCGGCATTGCGCGCCTTATCTATCAGCTGCCGACCACGCTGTGCGAAATGTTCCTGCGGGAGATCTTCAAGCGCGGTTCGATCGAGTCGCTCGATCAGGAAACGCTGTTCACCATTCAGAAATTCTTTGAGAATAACCTCAATGTTTCCGAGACCTCGCGCAAGCTGTTTTTGCACCGCAACACGCTTGTCTACCGTCTCGAAAAGATCAAGCGCCTGACGGGGCTGGATCTGCGGCGGTTTGACGACGCGATCGTGTTCAAGGTGGCGCTGATGGTCAAGAAGTATCTG
>URNF01000046.1 GCA_900549155.1 uncultured Oscillospiraceae bacterium
CCGCCTGCCCCGATCCCGACAAGGAGGCGCAAAAGGAAGCAAAGCTCAAAGAGGGTGAGGAATATGTCTATGTTCCCACTACCTATATCGTGGCGTTCACGGCTACCAATGCGGAGGGCGCGGGCTTTGCCCGTCAGATACTGGACGAAATTCTCGATACCTATTTTTCCGTGTTCGGCGAGAACTATATCAATGTCGATCATATCAGCAACAAGATCGAAAAGCTGTATGATCATGACTATGACTATCTGGAAATGGTCGAATACATCGATGCTAGCGTTGAGGAGACCATCACCGTCCTGTATCAGCGGGAAGCGGCATACCCCTTTTACCGCTCGACCGAGACGGGAACGTCCTTTGACGATCTCATCGACGCATTCGATTTCATCCGCACGGTGACGCTGCGCGATCTGTATGCACAGATCTATGAGCATCAGATAACCAAAAGCCGCAGCCTTCTGAATGCCACCTATAACACCCGCATCGACGACAACGCCATCACGGCGGCGAACGAAAAGGAAATGTTCGAGGACATTGTCGAGGTCGTGAATGCCTATGTGAAGAAAATGCGGGAGTCCGGTAACACGGCTATTACGCATGAGTATATCTTAAATGAGCTGCACAACAAGGATATCACCGACGGCGACGGCAACATCATCACCAAAAGCGATCAGACGGTGACCTATGACGAGCTGATGTATGCCTGGCGCGACCACAGTCTCAACGACGAGCTGGCGGTCATTGATACGGCATATTGCCGATATGTGCTTGACACCTTCAACAGCTGCACCGGCAAATGCGGCGGCGCGTGCAAAAACGCCGCCAGAACCTGCGCCCAGCTGTCGGACAGCGGCTATGCCGCCGCAGAAAGCGCCGTTTCGGAAAAGATCAAAGCGGTCGTCGACGAGCTGTCGGCGCTGTATCAGAAAACGGTGCAGACAAGCAGCGAATATAACGAATATCTCGGCTGCAAAAACATCGAGACGCTCTCCACCGCTTCCACTGCCGCCAGCATGAATGTCACCCTGTACAGCGTGATCGCGTTTGTCTTCCTCGTGGTGATCTGCTGCGGCGGACTGATCCTTGTCGGCAGACTGAACGACATCATCACGGCGAACTTCTATACCGATGCTGCCACCAAATTCTATAACCGCAGCTATTTCGACCGTTTCCTGAAGAAAAAGGGCAGAAATGTGCTGGACGACGGCACGGTGATGGTTTCGGTCATGGTGAATAACCAAAAGGAGATCAACGAGCTGCACGGCAGGGATGTCGGCGACGCAGTCATTGTGCTGTTCTCCGAGCAGCTGCGGCAGGCGTTTGCCCGCATGAATGCGCTGTTTGTCTATAACGGCAACGCCCACTTCGTGCTGGTGCTCGAAAAGACCGACGCCATCACGGCGCAGGACGCGCTGCAGATGTTCCGTTTGGATCTCGACAACCGCGAGACCTGCGGGAATGTCCGCATTGCCTATGGCATCGGCGTGGCGGAGACCTTCCGCGACCGTGTCACTTCCGCGCGTCAGCTGCTCGCGGAAGCGATCAAAAACAGCAAGGACTATACGGCAGAACCCAAAAACTGATCAACGAATCAAAGGAAAGGCGGTGACGGCAGGTGATCGGGAAAGTGACGGACGCGGTGGTGAAGGTGTATTTCACGGCGACGGCGTTTTTGATGTACTATTTTCTGAATGAGACCGCCTATATCGGCGGCATCGGCGTCACCTACCGCCATCTTTTCGCCCTTTTGATCGTTGCGTCCGCCTTTGTGTATTTTCTCATCCGCCCGGACATCGCGCGCGGCGCGGTGTCGGTGAAGGGGGCGCTGGTGTATTCCGTGCCGCTTTTGGTGATGCTGGTCGCGTCCATGCTCATTTGGGTGGTGGACAAAAGCAGCACCGCAACCATCCTGCGCGGCATTTCCGGCTGCCTGTTCTACACAAACTGGCTGTCCTGCGCATTGGCGGCGGGCGCACTTTTGTATGTCTGCGGTGAGGACGGCATTTGGTATAACCTGGCGGCGCTTGTCGCGGCAAATCTGCTCATGCTGGTCGGCATCATGCGAGAGGACGGCATCGGCGCGTTCTTTGGCGAGTTTTTCACGCTTGTCACCACCTTTGCCGGCACAACGGGCGATGTCATCGTCAAAGCGGAGATCCACGAGCTTGCCTTTTGTCTCGGTGCGTATCTCATTTATATGCTGTATAAGCCGCGAAAAAAGGCGTGGTTCTGGGTGCTGTTTTCCCTTGCCGCCTTTTGCTTTCTTGCTGCTTTCAAGCGCATCGCCCTGGTGGCGATGGCGGCGGTGTTTGTCGTGCGTCTCGGTTTCTTTTTGGTGTCCAAAGTTTCAAAGCGCGCGATGTGCCGCTTTGCAAACGGCGTGATGCTCGTTGCCGTTTTGCTGCTCATCGCCTATGTCGGTGCCATCAAGGCGGATGTGTTCACGCTGCTGGAAAAGGCGGGTGTGGACACCAGCGGACGCGCGTATGTTTATGCGCATGTGAACGAATACTATCGCTTTTCTCCCACCTTTATAGGGAACGGCATCGGCTTTCTGACCTATCAGCTCAATGAGGTCGTGTCGCTCGGCGTTTCCGCCGTGCACAACGATTTTTTGCAGTTTTTTGTGGATCTCGGCTTTTTCGGCTATATTCTGTGGCTGTTGTCCATGGCGGTGCTGCGCACCGGCTATTTCGGCAGGGACGGTGACGGCGACACGGCGGCGGTCACAACGCTGCTGCTTTTGTATCTGTTCATTGTCTCCGCCACGGATAACACCGTCAACTACCCGCTGCTCACCACCGTGCTCGCTATTCTGATCATGGGCAACGGCTATACTAAGCGTGTGGAGCAGCAATCGCGGCGATGGGGGGTATACGATGAAAATTCTGATGGTGAATAAGTTTCTGTATCCCCGCGGCGGCGCGGAAAGCTATATGCTGAAGCTCGGCGCCTATTTTGAAAAGCAGGGGCACACGGTGGAATATTTCGGCATGTATGACGAAAAAAACACCGTCGGCAACACCCGCGGCGTCTACACGCAGAACATGGATTTTCACAGCAGTTCGCTGAAAAAACTGACATATCCGCTGAAAATTCTCTATTCCCGCGAGGCAAAGAAAAAGATCGGGCAGGTGCTCGACAGCTTCAAGCCCGATATTGTGCATATGCACAACATCAATTTTCAACTCACGCCGTCCGTCATCGATGCGGTGAAAAAACGCGGCGTGCCGCTGGTGCAAACGGTGCATGACTATCAGCTTGTTTGCCCCAACCACCTTTTGTATGATTTTGCGAAAGGGCAGGTGTGCGAGCGCTGTGTCGGAAAGGGCAAGCGGGCTTGCTTTGAAAACCGCTGTATCCACGGCTCGCGCCTGCGCAGCCTGCTCGGCGTGTGGGAAGCGTTTTTGTATCGTCACAGAGATACCTACCGCAAGGTGGATCTTTTCATCTGCCCGAGCCGCTTTTTGCAGCAGCGCTTGCTGCGCGACAACGCCGACCTGTTTTCATCGCGCACGAGGGTGATGCACAACTTTGTGGATGTGGCATCGCCCGCCGTGCCGCGAAAAAGCCGTTTCCCGTTTCCGTATATCGCCTTTGCCGGCAGGCTCAGTGCCGAAAAGGGCACGGCGGTTTTGGCGGAAGTCGCACGGCTTTTGCCGGAGCTGCGGTTTGTGGTGATGGGGGACGGACCGGAAAAGGCGGCGCTTGCGGGGCTTGAAAACGTCACGCTGACGGGCTTTCTGACCGGCGAGGAGCTGAAAACCAACATCGCCTGTGCGGCGGCGCTTGCCGTGCCCTCTGTGTGCTTTGAAAACTGCCCGCTGTCCATTCTGGAAGCGCGCACACTCGGCACGCCGAGCATCACAATGCCCTACGGCGGCATGGCGGAGCTGGTGGAAGACGGCGTGACGGGAACGCTGGCGCGCTCCGCCGCTCCCGCGGATTTTGCCGCCGCCGTCAAAGAGACCGTGGCGGATGCGGCGCATCTGCAGGAAATGCGGGAGAATTGCCGAAAGGCACACACCGCGACCGTGCAGGACTACGGCGACGAGCTGCTTGAAATCTATGCGACATTGAAGGAAAAACAAACATGATAAAAGTCAGTGTGATCGTGCCGGTGTATAACGCGGCGGCATATCTTGATCGGTGCGTGACCTCACTTGTGGGACAAACGCTTTCCGACATCGAAATTCTGCTCATCGACGACGGCTCGCCGGATGCCTGCCCCGCCATGTGCGACGAATGGGCACAGCGGGACGCGCGCATTCGGGTGCTGCACGAGGAAAACAGCGGACCGGGCTTTGCCCGCAACGCGGGGATCGGGATGGCGCGCGGAGAATATATCGGCTTTGTGGACGCGGACGATTATGTGGACAGCGAAATGTATGAAAGGCTGTACACAGCCGCCGTGGCATATGACGCGGCGCTTGTGATGGGCGGGCTTCGCTGCGAGGGCGGCGTCATGGTCGCCAAAGTGGACGACGTGCAGTATCTCCACTGTTTTGACCGTGAAACGTTTTTTGAGGGCAAGGCGGGGATCGACCGCCTGATGCTGGAGGTTTCCGGCGCACGCCCCGGTGACCGCGAGGACAGCAAATACGGCTTCAGCAGTGCCAAAAATCTCTATCGCACCGATGTTATCCGCACGCATGCCATCCGTTATCCGTCCGACCGCGAGGCGACGAGCGAGGATCTCTTTTTCGTTCTTGCCTATCTCGACAGGATCGATCGCGCCGTGGGCATCACGGGCGCCTATTATCACTATTGTCGCAACGGTGCCTCGCTCTCCAAAAGCTATCGCGCGGACCGTTTCGAAAAATGCGTGCTGCTGGTCGACAAAATAAACCGCTGCCTTGAAAAGCGGATGCCTGAGGAGACCTATCGCCTGTATACCGACCGTCTTTTGCAGGCATATGCGCGCGCCGCATGCATGCAGGAAATTCAGTTTGCAGATCAAAATGCGCTGACGCGGCGGCAGCTGAACGCACGCCTTCTCGCGATCTGCCGCTCAAAACGGCTGCAGGAGGTGCTGCGGCGATATCCGTGGCGGCAGCTGCCGTTCACACAGGCGGTGTTCGCCGCGACGATGCGCTTTTCGCTTGTCGGTCTGCAAAAGCTGCTTGTGAAGCTCAAAAGTAGGGGATAGGGTATGTATTTTTCCGTGATCGTGCCGATATACGGCACCGAATCGTATCTGCGTCAGTGCGTGGACAGCATTCTTGCACAGACGTTTGCGGATTTTGAAGTGATATTGGTGGACGACGGCTCGCCCGACGGCTGCGGTGAGATCTGCGATGCCTATGCCGCAAAGGATGGGCGCGTGACGGTCATCCACAAGGAAAACGGCGGGCTGGTGTCCGCCCGACAGGCGGGGATCGCCGTCGCCGCCGCGGAATATGTCATCCACGTGGACAGCGACGACTGGCTCGCTCCCGACTATTTTGAAACGGCGCACGCTCTCATTGAACAGCATCATCCCGATGTGCTGACCTTTGCCGTGAACTTTGTGCACGGCGACCGCACCGAGCGGGACAAAGAACCGCTTGCGGCAGGACTGTACACGGGATCGGCGCTTAAAGCTGTCACCGACCGGATGCTGATGACCGAGAATATGCAGCATATGCATTACTTCATGTGGGGCAAGGTGTTCAAAAAGGCGGTGACGCTGCCGCATCAGACGGCAGTGCCCGTCAACGTTGCCATGGGTGAGGATGTTTGCTGTCTCATTCCCACCTATCTCGACGCCGGGCGGGTGTATGTGTCGGATGCGGCGGTGTATTTCTGCCGCTGTCACGATGACTCCATGTCGCGGCAGTTTAATGCCGCCCACTTTGCGCAGGTCGCGCGCGGCATCCGCTTTTTGCACACGCAGGACGCCAAAGCGCCTGCGGGCTTTGCGGATGCGGTGGATCGCTATGGCGCGTTCATGGGCTTTGTCCTGCTGGCAACTGCCGCAGCGGCGGGGGACAAAACGGCTTTACAAGCGGCAAAGACGCTGAAAAGCGACGTGTTTGCCGATGCACTTTCCCGCGCCCGCTTTCGCGGCATCACGGCGAAAAGCCGTGCGGCGCTTTTCCTGCTGCGGCACGGCTGCATTGCGCCTGCCTATCATTTTCTGCGGCTTTGTGCCCGCCTGAAACACTAAGGGGGTTCTTTATGGAACAAAAATTGCCGACGCTTTCGGTGGTGATGGCGGTGTATAACGGGGAGCAGCATCTGATGGCGGCGCTGGACAGCATCCTTGCCCAGACCTGTTCCGATTTCGAATGTGTCATCATCGACGACGCGTCCACCGACGCAACGCCCCGTCTGCTGCAGGAATATGCAGCGCGGGATAAGCGGCTGCGGGTATACAGAAACGAGCAAAATCTGCGGCTGGCGGCGTCGCTCAACCGCGGTGTGGCGCTGGCGCGCGGACAGTATATCGTGCGCACGGACGCGGACGACATCTGCATGCCCGACCGCTTTGAGAAACAGCTTTCGTTCATGCGGGAGCATCCGTCGGTCGGTGTGTCCTATTGCAAGTTTTTCACGCTGTGCGAGGGAACGCTGACGCCGTGCGGCATGGGCAGTCGGTGCGACGCCGACAGTGTGCGGGCGCGGTTTCTGTTTTTCAATCCCGTGCTGCACCCCGGCGTCATCGCGCGCCGTGAGGTGATGCGGCACTTTGCCTATGACCCTGCCCGCACCTGCAGCGAGGACATGGATCTTTGGATGCGCATGCTGACAAGCGGCGTCGAGATCGTCTGTCAGAATGACTATCTGATGCTCTACCGTCTACACGTCGCTTCCATCTCTGCGTCCACAAAGGGCAGGCAGGCAAAAGAGGTGACCGACCTTGAACGGGCGTTTTATGAAAAGCATCTGTTCTTGCCGACGGCAGAGCAGATGGCGTTTTTCATCGATCACATCTATTTCCCCGTCGCATGTGATCTGCGGGGCGTGCACGCCTTTTATCGGGAAATCATGGCGGCAAACCGCCGCACGCGGTTTGTGCCCGCACGGTATATTACCTATGCCGTGATGGACATCCTGGCGGGGCTGCGCCGCACATTTTCCTTTAACAAACGGGAAACCCTGTATTTGCTGCGCTTCGGCGGGCTGCGCTTTGCGGCGGAATTTCTGCGCAGAAAGCGCCGCGCCGCGGCGGATCGCAAAGCGGCTGCAAGGGCGCTTTCCTGCCATCGGGAGGTGAGAGACAATGGATAGCTTCGGATACGGCTTTTTGGCACTTTCGGCGTGCCTGTTTGTCGGCATCGTGGTTTTGGGCGGCTGGTTTGTCGCAAGGGCTTTCGGCAGCTTTCGCGCAAAAGCACCCGCCGACTTCAAAACGGTTTTTGCCGTGCAGCGGTGCTATGACCGCATGCGGCGCAGCATGCGCATTCCCGGCAGCGTTTTGTATGTCAAAACGGCGCCGCCCGCAAGCGGCGGCACGCTGTATGACGAGGAAGCGCTGCGCGAGGTATATGATCATGTGGCGGAGCTGCTCATCACTTCCTTTGAACCGTCGAAAAACAGCATTGCCCGCTTTTCCGCCACCGATTTTGTCATTCTCACCCGTCTCGGCGAGACGCAGCTGACGCTGTGCACGGAACAGCTTGCGCGGGAACTGCTGCTGTTTTCCCGCATGAAGCCGCAGCTGCCGAAGGTGACGGTGCATGTCGGTGCCTATCTGATCCCTGCGGACGGCATCACATTTGACGAGGCGGTTTCGCGGGCAAAGCTTGCCTGCTCGCAGGCGCGCAGCGCGGACATGGCGTATCTCGCGTGGGACTATCACCTGCAAAAAGCGCATGACAACAAGGCGCAGATGGAGGAACAGTTCCGCACCGGCATCGAAAACAGCAACTTCTTTCTCGAATTCCAGCCGGTTATGGACATTGTCGACGGCACGGTCGTCGGCGGTGAGGTGCTGACGCGGCTGAGCGCCGACGCAAAGGTGATCCTGCCGACGGATTTTGTGCCGGTGATACAGGGACAGGCGCTGAGCGCGGAGTTTGACGGCTGTATCCTCGAAAAAAGCTGTCGGTGGCTGGCGGCGCACCGCGAGGTGTGCGATCAGCTGCAATATCTGTCGGTCAACTTTTCGCGCGAGACCATCGCGCAGGAAAGCTTTGTCGCACATCTGCTGGAAACTCTGAAAAAATACGATGTGTCGCCCGCGTTTTTCGCGGTGGAGGTGCTGGAGGGCAAGTGCGACGACGCCGTTTTGTATGCCCTAAAGCTCCACTTAGAGGAGCTGCACGCGGCGGGGGTGCGCATTCTGCTTGACGATTTCGGCGAGGGCTATACATCCTTTGACGACCTGCAGAATTATCCCGTGGACATGATCAAGATCGGCAAAAGTCTCATCGATAATCTGTCCACCGCCATCGGTGTGCGTATTTTTGAAAGTGTGCTGCACATCGCCGAAAACCTGCATGTCCGCGTGGTGTGCGAGGGCGTCGAGACGTCCGAGCAGCTCGACATTCTCAGAAAACACGCATGCAGATATGTCCAGGGGTTTTATTTCTACCGTCCGATGAATTCCGATCAGTTTGAACGCGTGATCGGCAACACTGCCATGAAAAAAGGAGAGGGTCAACAATGAAGGTCAGCTTATTCGGGTACAATCGCAAGGAGACAGACAACTATTTCAACTATCTCAATCAGAACAATTCCGCGCTCACCGACGAGGTGGACACGCTGAAATCCTCGGTGGAAGAACTGAACCGTTCGGTGGAGGACCGTGAAAAGCTCCTTGACATGGACAAAAAGGAGATCGAGACCCTGCGGCAACAGCTGGAAGAAGCCAAGGCGCGTGAAGCGGACTATCAAAGCCGCATCGAGGAGCTGCAGGACAACGAGGCGGCATATCAGGGACAGATCGACGCGCTTCACCGCGAGCTGTCCGAAACGGCGCAGAATGCGGATTCGACCGATAAGCTGGGCATCATTTTTGCCGTCGCCTATCGGGACATGGAAAACAAAAACAAAGCCGTCAGCGAAAAGATCAAGGCATATGCCAACATCATGTTCGACCGCATGCGCGCCTACAGGGAAGAGGTCGCGGGCATCGTGGACTCCGTGACGGAGATGCAGAACAAACAGCGCGAAGCGCTCATAAATCTCTGCAACGACGCAACAAAGCGGCTGGATGCGCTGGGCGAAGCCTCCGGCAGAACGATACAGGACATGGCGGCGATCGAAGCGGATCAGGGCGCCATCATCCGCGAGATCGATGCGATGGTGCAGCAGACCATCAAGACGGACGAGGGCAGCGACAGGCTGGAAGCGGGCAGCGTTTTCGGTATGCACAGATAATCGGCACAGGAAATCACAAGAGGGTGTTATTGTGCGCAAAAAGAAAGATAAGAAACATATACGGCTTTTGACGATCAACCTGTCGTTTGTGCTGATCGTTGCGGTGATCTCCGTCGGCGTTGTGGTGATCCACCACATTCTGCAGAAGGAATATGACACGGCGATACAGTCACAGCAAATGCTGGTGGCGTGTAACGACGCCGCCAACACGCTGCAGGGTGAGTCGGACGCGCTGACGCTGTGCGCCGATGAATATGTTGACTCCGCGTCGACGTCTGCCTTGTGGCAATATTACAGCATCATCGGCAACAAGCTGCGCGAACGGGAGCTGGAGCGGGCGGAGTCCTATGCGGTGGATTGCTCTTCGCTGCGGGAAGCGTTGGTGCTGTCGGATGAGCTGTCGCGGCGCGAAACGCACGCATTTGCTCTGATCGCGCAGGCAAACGGTACGATCGACACCGCACCGGAGCAGGTGCGCAGCTATGCGCTGTCGGCGGTGGAGATGCAGAAAACCGCCGCGGAAAAGACGACGCTTGCGCAGCATCTTGTTCACGGCAGCGAGTATAATTCGTATAAAAAGCGGATCTATCAGAAGATCGACGCGTTTCAGACGGATGTGCTGGCGGTGGCACAGCGTCATGTCATCCGCGAAACAAAACTTTTCAAGCATTCGCTGAACTATCTGCACATCATCACGGCGACGGGAAATGTCCTGATGGTGCTCATGGCGATTGTACTGTATAAAAAAGTCACGGTGGTGCTGCGGGACTATATCGCATCCGTCGAGGGCGGGCAGTCGATGGAAGAACGCGGCACGGCGGAAATGCGGTATCTTGCGCGGGTGTTCAATGCCTATCTTTCTTTGCAGAAAAGGGAAAAAGCGGCGCTGCGCAAAAAGGCAAACATCGATCCGCTGACGCAGATCGGCAATCGGCGGGCACTGGTGGATTTTGTGACCGCACAGCTGGATACGGCGGGAGAAAGCGGCGTATTTCTCTTTTTGGACGTGGACGATTTCAAGCAGATCAACGACACCTATGGGCATGACACCGGCGATCTGGTGCTGCGGCACTTGGCAAATGAGATCGCAGAGACGCTGACGGAAACGGAAACGGTCGGTCGGCTGGGCGGCGACGAATTTGCCGTGTGGCTGGATGTGCGCGGCGCGGATGCGGCGGCTGCCGTCGAAAAGCGCGTCGCCGCGTGGAGCGGCAGCGTGCTGTGCAAAAACGGCGCAGAGCCGACCGTATCACTGAGTGTCGGTGCCGTTTTCTGCAAGGCGGGCGACAGCTATAGCGAGGTGTTCAAGCGCGCCGATCTTGCGCTGTATCACCAAAAGCGCAACGGCAAGGGCGGTTGCACCTTCTTTGAGGATATAGAACAATAAAACATGAAAACACGCCGTAAGGGCAAATCCCTTACGGCGTGTTTTCTGTGTCGCCTGAACGCACGCGTGACGGCGCCTTTCCGGTGAGCTTTTTATAGGTGCGGGAAAAATAGCTGAGATCCTTGAAGCCGCACCGAAAACAGGTCTCGGTCACGCCGACGCCTTCCTGCAGCAGCGCGGTCGCGCGCTCGATGCGCACGGAATTGAGATAGTGCAGAAAGCTCATGCCGGTCACCCGCTTGAATTCGTGCGAAAAATAGTAAAGGCTGAAGCCGGCGATCTCCGCTGCCTGTGCCAGTGTGAGCGGGTCGGCATAATAGTTTTTGACATACAGCATGACCTTTTTCACCTCGGCGGATGCGCTGTCGCTTTTGACGCCGATCGGCGCTGCCGCATGGTGCTGCGCCATATACAAAAGAAACTGCAAAACGGCAACGCGTATGCGCAGCACGTCAAGCGGCGGGTCTGCGGCGGCACAGGCGTCGGCGGCAGCGCAAAACAGCTTTGTCGCAACGGGGTCATTCGCGTCGGCGGTGAAATGCATCTGTTCGTCCATGAGCCCGTTTTCGTTGCAGAAGCTGACATCCACGATCAGACAGTCATAGTGAAGCGTCTCAGCAGCATTGTTTTCCACACGGTGCAGCTCACCGGGCGGCACACACAGCAGCGTCCCCGCCGAAAAGGCATACCAGTCGGAAGCGATCAGGACGCGCCCTTTCCCGCTGCGGCAAAGGAGAAATTCCGGATTTTCATGCCAGTGCAGCATTCCCCATGTGTCGTTGAGCGTGTCCCGATGGAAGATAAAGGGCAACAGCTTTCCCAGAAAAAGGCGGTTTTCATGTTTTTCGTATCGTACATCCATGCGGTTTCTCCAAAAAGCAATATCGGTCAAATTTTTGACTAAAAAACGCATTGTATTTCGCTTAAATACAGTATATGATGCAATTAGAGTAAAATCAAGAAAAAAGTTTGGAGGATGCTTATGTATACGTTTCCGATAGGTGTCATGCTCGACTCTTTCCGTCTGCCCACCGACGAGGCGCTGGATGCCGCGAAAGCGCTCGGTGCTTCCGGTATTCAGATGTATGCCGTGTCGGGCGACCACACACCCGACGCGCTGACTGCCGAAAAGCGCAGAGAGCTTCTGAAAAAGGTGAAAGCGCGCGGACTGGTCTTTTCGGCGCTGTGCGGCGATCTCGGCAAAGGCTTCGGCAATCGGGAGAAAAATCCCGCACTGATCGAAACATCCAAACGCATTTTGGACTTGGCGCAGGATCTCGGCACCAACGTGGTGACGACGCACATCGGCGTTGTGCCGAGCGATCCCGAAAACGAACGGTATAAGATCATGTCGGAGGCGTGCTTCACACTGAGCCAGTATGCCGACAGCATGGGCGCGCATTTCGCGATCGAGACCGGACCGGAAACGAGCGCCACGCTGAAGCGCTTTTTGGATCAGCTGGGATCGACGGGCGTCGGCGTCAATCTCGATCCCGCCAACCTCGTGATGGTGACGGGAGACGATCCTGTGGGCGCGGTACATAATCTGAAAAAGTATATTGTTCACACCCACGCCAAAGACGGCAACATGCTCAAAAAGGGCGATCCCGAGCAGATCTACGGCGTGACCCCCATGCCGGAGGACATGAAACATATTCCGTTTTTCGAGGAAGTGCCGCTGGGCACGGGGTCGGTGGATTTCCCCGCTTATCTGCGGGCACTGGAAGAGATCGGCTATAAAGGCTATCTGACCGTCGAGCGTGAGGTGGGGGACGACCCCGCCGCTGACATCGGCGCGGCGGTTGCATTTTTGAAAAAGACGATAAAGGAGTGCTGAAAATGGAAAAGAAACTGAAAGTGGGCGTTGTCGGTGTCGGCAACATTGCGCAAAGTCACATCGCTGCCTATCTGGCGGATCCGCATGCGGAGCTGTATGCGCTGTGCGACATCAACGAGGAGCGTCTGAAAAAGAACGGCGAAAAATACGGCATCACCCGTTTGTATACCGACGTCGAGGAAATGGTAAAGCTGGAGGAGCTGGACGCCGTGAGCATCTGCACCTGGAACTGCGCTCATGCGCAGTGTGCCATTGCTGCGCTCAATGCGGGCAAGCATGTGCTGTGTGAAAAGCCGATGGCGCTGAACGCTGCACAGGCGGAGGAAATGAAAGCGGCGGCAGAACGCGCGGGAAAGCTTCTCATGATCGGCTTTGTGCGCCGCTACGGCAACGATATGCACATCCTGAAAGAGTTTATTGACAGCGATGCGCTGGGCGATGTCTACTATGCCAAGGCGACCTATCTGCGCCGCAACGGCAACCCCGGCGGCTGGTTCTGTGACAAGGCGCGCTCCGGCGGCGGACCGCTCATCGACCTCGGCGTGCATGTGATCGATTTTGTGCGCTATGCCATGGGCAACCCGAA
>URNF01000047.1 GCA_900549155.1 uncultured Oscillospiraceae bacterium
TGCGGAAAAGAATGGCGGCGATCGTGCCGATCAGCGCACCGCAGATGCCCCATTTGAAAATGCAGACGACTGAAACGATGAGGTTGATCGCCATTTCCGTCACCGCATGCCAGCGCGTGTCCTTGAAACCGCCCGCATATTCGATCACCTGATTGGCGGGCATTCTGGCGGCGGAAAGCAGCTTTGCGACCGCAAACAGCAGCACCGCCGTCGGCATATAGTAGTCGGCGTCGGTGACGCCCTTTGTATAGATCTGAACGATCGGCAGCAGAAAAACACACATGAGGGTGTAGACAATGAAATTCGCGGCGATATAGCCCATTTCATAGATCTCATATTTTTCGGCAAACGCCTTGCGATTCACCGAAAAAAGCTGACCGAGCGCAAAGTTGAAGCCCCTGACGAGCGCGGCAATGAAGGTCTCCACCTGTGTGAAAAACAGGTTATAGATGGTATAGACGCTCACCGCCTCAAAGCCGGAGATGAACGAAAGCAGCAGGATGTCGGTGTTGTTGAATACCATCGCAGAGATCTGATGCAGCAGCACCGCGTTTTTCTGCGCGATCGCTCCCTTGTCGGGTCGCACGCGGAAATTGAGCCAGCGGTATTGCCGCTTGGCGTACACAGTGACATACAAAAGCTGCAGCACCGCAAACAGACAGTAGGTCGCCTGCATCAGCACCAGGCTGTCGGTCAGCAGCAAAACGGCGATCTTGCCGAAGCCGCTGAGTACCTGCAGAGCGATCTGCGAATTGGTAAGGATATACTGGCGACCGTCGGTTTCGAGCAATATCTGGTATTTTCCCTGAACGAAAAAGGTGATCATCGAGGGGATGCCGTTCAAAAGCACCAACGCCGCCACCGTCATCGCCGAAAGCCCCGTGTCCACGAAAAAGCCATAGACGACCGCAATGCCCGTCACGGCGGCACTGTAGACAATGCCGGTGCGGATATAATACTGCCGCGTCGCCGCCAATATCGCATTGATGCTGTCGCGATCTGCCGTTGCGACCGGACGCAGCAGCGCCTGCGACGAGGCAAGCCCGATGCCCGCCTCCAAAAGGCAGAGATAGGTGAAGATCTGCTTGATGGTGGACAAAACCCCGTTCACCGCCGAGCCGAAGTTTTCGATATACAGGCGCGGCAGCAGAAAGCCGATGCCGATGGTGATGATCTGACAGGCGATCACGGAGAGAAGATTCCATTTGATTTTTTTGCCATGGCTGCTCATCCGCGTCACCGCCTTTCATCAGTCGATAGTTTTCCGACAATAAAAAAAGACTGCAACCACACGAATGCGCAAGCACATTCATGTGTATTGCAGTCTGTCAACCATAGTAAAAACCGTAGGCACAATGACTTTGTGTCCTTGTTTTTCAACAAGTTTACCCATTTACACGACCAATATTTTACGCCATTTTTCGGCTTTTGTCAAGGTTTTTTTGCATATAAAAGCGGTAATAAATAAAACAGTGGACGAACCGAAAAACTTATGCTAAGATGGTGAAAAAAGGAGGGATGCTTTTTGGAACGCGATGTGCTTGCCGACCGTCTCAAGGGATATGCGTGTCTTTTGGTGCTGTTCGGGCATGTGCTGAGCGGTGTGCGCACCGCTGGCATCCCCACCCCCGCTTTCTTTGTCGGCGTCGAACGGTTTTTGTGGAGCTTTCACGTTGACCTTTTCATGTTCCTCTCCGGCTACGTTTTCCGCATCACGGGCGGTGCGGCGGCAAAGGGCAGCCGCCTGCGCTTTGTCGGCGAAAAGGCGATCAATCTCGGCGTGCCGTATGTCCTGTTCTCCGTTTTATATATCGCCGTCAACGCCCTCACCCCCGGCGTCAACAACCCCGCTGCGCTTTCCGACATCCTGCGCATCGGGTATGCCCCCATCGCGCAGTATTGGTTCATCTATGCGCTGTTTTGGCTGTTTCTTTTGTGGGCGGTGTTGTCACGGTTTTTGCGGTATGCGGTCGTCACCGCGGTTTTATATGTCTTTTTCATCGTCTGCAGGGTGTGCCATGTCGATCTCGGCTTTTTGTATGCCGCCTTCGGCTCTGTTCTGGCGTTCGGCATCGGCACCTGTCTGCCCGCACTCAAGCCGCAAAAGCTGCCGCTTTTTGTGCGCATCGGCAGCGTTTTGCTGCACATCGCCGTTTTTTATCTTTTCTTCCGTCTCGGCATCACAGATGCGCTTTTTGCGGACGACTTTCTGACGCTTTTCGGCATTTTCGCCGCCGTCTGTTTCATTTCCCTTTTGGAAAACTGCCGACCGATCGCGGCTTTTCTCGACCTCGTCTGCCGCTATGCCTTTCCCACCTATCTCCTGCACACCTTTTTCACGGCGGCGACACGCATTGCGCTTTTGCGCCTTGGGGTCACCGTCTATGCCGTGCACCTTGCGGCGGGAACCGCCGTCGGTCTTGCGGGGTCGCTGGCGATCGGTTGGCTTGCCGCGCGATCGCCGTATCTGAACCTTGTTTTCTACCCCACCCGTTCGCTGCGGGCGCTGCGCAAGGCGCGCTGACTTCTTACAGCGCCTGCGCCAACGACTCGACGGCTGCCGCAGCGGCATCGTTCATGCCGCCGCGCAGCGTCACCGTCGGCTCAACGAAGGTCAGGTTTTTGCTGTTTTCCAGCATGCGGCGCATGGTCTTTGCCGCTGTCGGCGCCCATGCGCCGTTTTCCATGAACGCGACCGTGCGGTTCTGATAGTTGCGCTCGGTCAGATGCTCGATGAAGGTGCGCATGAACGGGAAGATGTCTGCATTATAGGTCGTGGTCGCCAGCACCAGCTTGCCATAGCGGAACGCGTCCTCGACCGCTTCCGCCATATCGCAGCGGGCAAGATCGTTGACGGCGACCTTATGTCCCGCGGCGCGCAGCTTTTCTGCAAGGAGCGTCACGGCGCTTTCCGTGCTGCCATAGACCGAGGTGTAGGCGATGCAGATGCCGTCCGTCTCGACACCGTAGGACGACCAGGTCTGATACAGCCCGAGATAATAGGGCAAATTCTCCGACAGAACCGGCCCGTGCAGCGGGCAGATGGTGTCGATGGCGAGATCGGCGGCTTTTTTCAGCACGCTTTGCACCTGCGCGCCGTATTTTCCGACGATGCCGAAATAATACCGCCGTGCTTCGCACGCCCAGTCCTCCTCGACATCCAGCGCACCGAACTTGCCGAAGGCATCCGCTGAGAACAGCGTTTTCGTCTCTGCGTCATAGGTCATCATCACTTCCGGCCAATGCACCATCGGCGCGAATACAAAGTTCAGCGTGTGATCGCCCAAGGGCAGCGTTTCGCCGTCCTTGACGGTCAGGCGGTTTTTGCAGCAATCCGCGCCGTAGAACGCATCCAGCATAGCAAACGCCTTGGCGTTTGTCACCACGACCGCCGCGGGATAGGCGGCGCAAAAGGCGGCGATCCCCGCCGAGTGGTCAGGCTCCATGTGCTGAACAATGAGATAGTCCGGCGCTTTTCCCTGCAGAGCAACAGAAAGGTTTTGCAGCCATTTTTCGGTGAAATGCCGATCCACCGTGTCCATGACGGCGATCTTCTCCCCCATGATGACATAGGAATTATATGCCATGCCGTTTGCCACACTATACTGTCCCTCAAACAGATCGACCTCGTGATCGTTCACACCGACATAGAAAACACCTTTTGCTGCCTGCATAGAAATCGCTCCTTTTTTATCAGTCCAATATTTTTCCGTCCACCGAGACGGTTACAACCTGCCAGGGAATGAATTTTCCGCTGTCCTGCAGCGCTTTTTTCGCGGCATGCTCCAGTCCGCCGCAGCAGGGCACCTCCATGCGGATGACCGTGACGCTTTGAATGTCGTTTTGCCGCAGGATGCGGGTGAGTTTTTCGCTGTAGTCGGTGTCGTCCAGCTTGGGACAGCCGATCAGCGTGATCTTGCCGCGCATGAACTCCTCATGCAGGCGGGCGTAGGCATATGCCGTGCAGTCCGCCGCGATGAGCAGACGGGCATTTTCAAAATACGGCGCATTTTCCGGCACCAGACGGATCTGGCAGGGCCACTGCGCAAGCTGCGAGGTCGCCGCAACGGGTGCTGCGGGTGCCGCCTGCTCGGTGTGCAGCCGCCGCATCTGATGACCGGGGCAGCCGCCGTGCATCGCCTTTTTCTGTTTGTTCTCCGCAACTGCCTTTTCATCATAGGGCGCCGCCTCGCGCTCGACAAAATGAATGGCGTTCACGGGGCACGCGGGCAGACAGTCGCCCAGCCCGTCACAATAATCATCCCGCAGCAGCTTTGCCTTGCCGTTCACCATGCCGATCGCACCCTCATGGCATGCCGCGGCACAGACGCCGCAGCCGTTGCAGGCGTTTTCATCGATCTGAATAATTTTGCGTAGCATTGTTTTGCCTCCTTACAGTATACAGGCGTTTTCACCTGTTGTCCATAGTATACAAAAACACTTTGCAAAAATCGGTTGCCACGGCAACGAAAATAGGTGATTTGTATGAAAGAAAAAAATCCGCTGCTTGCCCGCCTGCAGCCGCCTGTCCGCCGCGCGCTCAAAGCGCAAAACGCGCTGTTTCAGCGACATTTTGAAAAAGGCGAAACGGTCTTTCACGCCGGCGATATCACACAGGACATCGGCATCGTGCTGTCCGGCCGTGTCATGATCGAAAACACGGATGTGCGCGGCAACCGCACCATCCTCAGCCATATTGAGGTCGGACAGGCGTTTGCGGAAAGCTATGCCCTTTGCGGCGTGCCGATGATGGTGGACGCGGTGTGCGCGCAGGAAACGGAAATTCTGTTTTTGCGCGTTTCGACAGCGCTGCGGCAGGAAAATCAACATGCGGACTGGTATCTCCCGCTGACACAGGCGCTGCTCAGAATGGCGGCGGGCAAGAACCTGGCGCTGTCCGAGCGCATTTTCTGCACATCGTCGAAGGCTGTGCGCGCCCGCATCCTCACCTATCTTTCCGCACAGGCAACGCGCCGCGGCACACTTTCCTTTTCCGTTCCTTTCAACCGCCAGCAGATGGCGGACTATCTCAACGTCGACCGCAGTGCCCTTTCCCGTGAGCTTTGCCGCATGCGGGATGAGGGGCTGCTGACGTTCAACAAAAATCAGTTCACACTCTTAAAATAGCAGAACAGCCGCCCATTGGACGGCTGTTCTTTTTATAGATCGACAATGACCTTTCCGTTTTCTATGTGCATCTTTGTGCCGTAAACAGCGGAGATGTCGGCAAGACGGTCGATGAAGGATAGATCGCGTGCAGGCTGCGGAATGCCGCGCCGCGCCTCCTCAGCATCAAAGCCCAGCTCCACGGGGAGCAGCTCCAGCCGCGTCAACTTGCCGTTTTCCATCTCCCAATACGGGATGAACGTCTCGAACATTTTGCGGTCATACATCAGTCCGCGTTTGCCGCCTTTCGAGCGCGTCCACAAAAGCTCCTTCATGCCCGCATCCACCGGCACGCCGTTTTTCTCATAGTATTCCGCGGGAGCAGACGGCGTGCTGTTGAGCTGCAGCACGAAGTCGCCGAGTGAATGGAAAATGGGACGGTTTTTATAGATCTCGATGCCGCGCACAAGATGCGGTCCGTGTCCGATCACGGCGTGGGCACCGCGGTCGATGCAATCGCGACAGAATTTCTCCAAAAAGGCGGGGACATTTTCTTTCTCCCCGTCCAGCGAATGATTGTGCAGTGAAATCAGCACATAGTCCGCTTTTTCCTTTGCCTCGTCGATGGACGCCATAATGCGGGCATAGTCCGTCTTGTTGACATCGACGCGCCGCCCGGGTCTTTCTGCTGCTTCCAGCTTCAACCCCGCAAACTCGAAAACGCCTGCGGGCAGCTCCGGCAGATAGCCGTCCTTGCGTTCGATGTCCGCCTCATGGTTGACGCCGGTCTTAGCGGCAATGTCTTCAAGCATTGCCACCTGCTCCGCCGTCACCTCGATGACCTCGCTTTGGCGCAGGCCGTTGACGCCGGGGCGACCGGCATAGACCTTTGAGGGGTTGCCCGCGATCGCCGTCGGGTTCAGCGACGCGGTCACGGCGATGAGCGCTACCGTGCCGTTTTCCGTCTGCAGATAGGCGGGCTTTGCCGCAGAGGGCAGATCCCGTCCAACACCGGCAAATGTCAGTCCCGACTGCTCCAAACAGGCAAGCGTCGACAGAAACCCGTCATAGGAAAAGTCGAACGCATGGTTGTTGGCGGTGGTGATCAGGTTGCAGCCATAGCTTTTCACCGTGTCAAGCGCCGTCGGATCAACGCGCAGATAGGAGCCGCCGCTGAACTGCGAAGCACAGCAGGTGCCCTCTTTGTTCAGCGTTGTTTCCAGATTGAAAAAGCGTGCATCGCCGCGCAGGATGAAATCCCGCAGCGTGTCAAACCCGTCATAGGGCGTTTTGTAGACCTCCTGGATCAGAAAGTCGCCGACTGCCGTGAATTTCATACATATGCCTCCGTTGTGAGCTTCAGCGCCAGGCGCAGCGTGGACTCCGTGCCGATCGGAAGACCTCTTTTTTCGATCCATTCCTCACGGGTGTGCTCTCCCTCTCCGTAATAGCCGCCGACACAGACCGCCGGAATGCCGCGGGACTGCGGAATGTTGCAGTCGGTCGAGCCGCAGCGAAACGGCGTTTTCTCCCCCGTGACCGCGCTGATGCTTGCGGCACACAGCGTTTCCAGCTGTGCCTGTGCCGCTGCATCCACGCCGTCGGCGCAGGGGCGCTCACCGATCAGCTCCGCCGTCACGGTCGCGTCGCCTTTGTTATACCGTGCAAAGATCTCCGCAAAGCGGCTGCGCATCTCCGCAAGACACATGACGTCGCTCGAGCGGTATTCGCACAGCATCTCCGCCTCCTGAGCAATGGTGTTGACCGATGTGCCGCCCGCGATCGTGCCGACATTATAGGTCGTGCGGGCGCCCTCTTTTTTCGGCACTTCCAGAGAATAGATGTCCCGCACGATCTGCGACAGAACGGCGATGGCATTGGTGTTGCCGAAGCACGAGAAGGAATGTCCGCCCGGCGTTTTCACCGTCACGCGATAGCGATGCGAGCCGACACAGCGGTTGCAGATCTCATCCAGCGTGCCGTCCACGGTGACAAATCTGCCGATCCTGCCCGCAAAATCGTCAAAGAGACGGCGCGAGCCTTTGAGGTTGCCCAGTCCCTCTTCGCAGGAATTGCAGACAAACAGCACACCGCGCGGCGGCTCGATGTGATTTTCGACAAAGAACTTTGCCGCAAGCAGGATCGTTACCACCGACGCCGTGTCGTCGCCGACACCGGGGCAATGGATGCGCTCGCCGTCATCGACATAGGGCATCGGCTCCAGATCGGGGAACACCGTATCGGTGTGTGCCGCGAAAACGGTGATGTCCGACTTGCCGTCGCACCCGATCGGAAAGATCACATTTTTTGCCTCGTCGATATAGACGCCCTCTGCCCCGATATCCTCGAGCCACTTTTTGCAAAAGGCGGCTCTTTCGTCCTCCTTGTGGGACGGGGCGGGAATGCCGCACAGAGCGCGCAAAAGCTGCTCCGGCAGTGCCGCATTATCGGTCAGAAACCGCCGTATTATCTGCTCATCCATTGTCGACACCTCTTCTTATTTCTCAAAAAGATCGTTTATCTCCTGCACCGTCTTGCGCACCAGCTGCTCGCCGCCGATGTGACCGCAAACGCCGCTGGAGACATAGGCGGAATAGTGGCTGCCCTTTTCCGCCTTTTCGGTGGGCAGATAGCCCTCGGCACCGCAGCAGAGCTGAATGAGGAAGGTCTGCTTTGCCGCGCTGCGGGCGCGGATCTGGTTGCCGTAGTCCAAGAACAGCTCAAACGGGTTGGTGGCAAACGCGATGTCGCCGAGACGCATCACATGCACTTCCGTTTTCAGAATGTCGTGCGTCTGCTGATAGCGGTAGCGGGCGATGTCACCGGCATAGATATACAGCTTGGCGTTGTCCTCATAGTTGATGCTGTCGTCCGCTTTTTCAAAGAACTCCCGCAGCATACGGTCGGCTTCGCGGTACTGGGTGCCGGTCACGCGGCGAATGGGAAGATCCACCGTCAGCACATGATGCTCAAAAGGCAGCGTGTCATAATAGTCGGTGATGTCCTCATAGGCATAGAGGATCTCGTTTGCGACGCGTCTGCCCGCAAGCGTGCAGCCCTTGATGTCAAACATGGACGGGTCTGCCCAGCGTTCGTTGTGCGTATCGTGGTTAATGTTGGGATCCATGACCGGCGTTTCCGGCTCCACCCAGCGGATGAGATCGCGCGGGCACTGATCGCCGGCAGCGGAGCAAAGCGGCAAAAGCTTCAGATCGTCGCCGAATTTTTCACGCAAAAACTGCTTGACCTTGCCCCAATAGTCCGAGGATATGAAGGAGCGGTGCTCCAGCACCTGCGCCGGACATGCCACATTTGCGACCACACCGGTGATGTTGCGGTTTTCATCGAAGGTATAGAGAATTTCGATACCGCTGTCGTTGCCGCCCTCCAGCTCGGTGAAGTTGGCGGTGTTGGTGTCGCCCCACATCAGCGCCGTGCCGTCGTCATAGCAGGCGCGGCGGCACATGCCGACCGCCGCCCTGCCGAAGCCGTGCGCGATCTGTGCGGGCTTGCGGGCGTTCCAGGCACCTATGACCGCCTCGGCGATCTTCTCCGCGATATACGGCGTTGCCTCATCCTGTGCCATCATATTTTCCGTCTTGGGAGCGACGCTGACATATTCCCCGCCGTCCTTCGCATAGGAAAGCAAGATGTTCGTTGAATTGTCAATTCTGCCGTTGCGGTTATATTCGATGGAGGTATGGCTGTGAATAGCGCCGATCATCACCTTTTCAAGCGGCAGATCGGTCTTGCCTTCAAGCAGCTTGCGTACGCGCGCCACCATGTCCTCGGAAATGGCAACGATATCACAGGAGCAGATGACCGCCTGCTCGCCGTCCGCCTCGATGGCGAGCGCCGTGACGGTGAGCGGCGTTTCCACATATTCGGAAATGCGCTCATAGAACTGACCGGCAAGATATACGGGGCGGTCGGGCGTCATGTCGACCTCCGCCCAACCGAGCTTCAGCTTTTCACTCATGGGTATTCCTCCCTTTTTACAGCAGCTCGGCGACTTTTTTGCCGCCGTAACAAGCATTCCAGTCCGCATCAAACTGCTTCACGGCGATGTCCGCCAGCGGGTGACTGATGAGGGCGCGGAAGATGTCGGGTGCGATGGTGACGCTCTGGCAACCGCACAGCGCCGCATCGCTCACCTGCTGCACATTCTTGAAGCTCGCCGCCAAAACCTTGCAGTCGATGTCGTCATACTGCGCAAAGGTGTTGACGATGTCCGCCACCACCTGCACGCCGTTGCCGTTCACCATATCGAGACGGTTGACATAGGGCGCAACAAACGCAGCACCCGCCTTTGCCGCCATCAGCGCCTGTGCGGCGGAGAAGATGGTGGTCATGGTGACGGGGATCTCGCCCTCTTTTTTCAGCTGCATGGTCGCCTTGAGACCGGCTTCGCCGATCGGCACCTTGATGTAGAAATTGTCGCCGAGCAGACTTTTGAGCATTTTCGCCTCTTTGACGATCTCCTCGGCGGTCTTGCCGGTGGTCTGCACGTGCAGCATCTTGTCCGGCCCGATGATCTCACGGATGGTGAGCAGCAGCTTTTTGAGATCGGTCTTTTCGCGGGAAATGATGGACGGGTTGGTGGTCACACCGGCAATGGGATAGAACTCATTGATGTGGCGGATCGCTTCCACGTCGGCGGTATCAATGATATACAGCATATAGGTCTCCTCCTTATTCTACAACTTCAATTCCGAGAATGTCGCACAGATCCTTGATGAGGGCGGTGTTGTCGCCGTAGGAAATGATATAGTGCTGGCACATCACATTCTGGGCAAAGTGCTCCACATCCTCAAGGAAGATCTCAAGACCCGGGAGCTGCGGCGCAGGCTGCGTCCAGCCGGCTTCCTCCCACTTGGGCGGGGTCTTGCCGGTGCCGGTCAGCAGATGCATATAATACTTGCCGTCGCGGCAGAAGAGTCTGCTCATGGTCAACTCGCCCGTGCGCACCTTGGAGACATTGAGAATGCCCTCCGCCAGCTCGCCGAACGCCGCCGGCATCACCGTCACATCGCCGTCCACGATCTCTGCCGGGACATAGTCCGGCACGCCCGCGATGACGCTGTTTTCGAAGAACTCATAGAATTCAAGATACGCGCCGCACTGACCGGTCAGCGCCTTCACCATCAGCTGAGTGACGTTGCCGAGGCAGTCGTTCTCCGGGATGGTGGACACGCCCGCACAGTCGGCAAGCAGCATGAAGATCGGTGCGGGCGGGAAGCCGAGCAGCTTTTTCATGCCGTCCACGTCCTTGAGGGAGATCGCGCCGTAGCCGCGCTCGTCGATGAGGCTCTTGACCGCCAGATAGTAGCCTGCGGCAAGCTCCATGCTCTCCTGCTTGGCGGGCTTTAAGAACTTCCACTTCTTCATGGCGGTGTCGATGACCGCCTGCTTTTCTTCGGTGGTGATCTTGTCAAAGCGCTGCTTCATTTCAAGCATTTCAAACGTCTCGATCTCCGGACCGACCACGCGCTTCAGAGAAGAACCGTCATACATCGTGCCATAGAGATTCATGTCACGGTAGCCCGCCATACCGATGCGCGCGCTGCGCAGCGTGTGAGCGGCGGCAGCAGCCTTCACAAAGCTTGCCACCTTGGCGGAGTTGGTCTTTTTGCCGATGATGTCATAGACATAACGGAAACAGTAGCCGAGGTCGGCAAAGGTCTTGCGCAGGGCGCTGGTGCCCGCCTGGTCGGCGGTGGTGACGATGCGGTCGCCCTCGCGCCAGCCGCAAAGGCCCCACAGCACCATCGGCAGATGGCGATACTGCTCGGTGATCTTGACGACCGCATGGGTCGGGATCCAGCCGGCGATGCACAGAACCAGCGCGTCAAATTCCTGTCCGCGCAGCGCGTCAAGCGCCTTTTTGATGTCCTTTTCCTCATAGTCGTCGGTCACGGGGTACACGGAGACAAGCTCCACGCCCTCTGCTTGCAAAGCCGCTTGTGCCGCTTTACACTTGTTCACGATGATGTCCACGGGGGTGTTGACCTCACCGAAACCGATAAAGGCTGTTTTACGCATAATTATACCTCTTTTCCTTGAAATAGGGCTGCCTCAGCCCGTTTGAAGTTTGTATAGCAAGCAGTGTAGTCCGCTTTATCCGGATGATAGACCTTGTCCTCCCTGACAAACGCACGGCAAGCCGCCTGTACATCGCTGAACATGCCGACGCCCACACCCGCAAGGATCGCCGTGCCGAGGCAGGCAGTCTCCTTGTTTTGCAGCGTCACGATGTCCGCGCCCGTCATGTCCGCTTTGATCTGACACCACAGCGGACTGGTCGCACCGCCGCCCATCGAGCGCACCTGCTTGCAGGAAACACCGAGATATTCCAGGTTTTCCCGCAGCATACAGGCAACCGCCTCAAGGATGCTGCGCACCGCGTGGGCACGCGTGTGCTCCATCGTCATCCCCATGAACGCGCCGCGCACATCGGGATCGTATTTCGGCATGGTCGAGCCGCAAAGATACGGCAAAAACACCAGTCCGTCCGATCCCGGCTGCACCTTTGCCGCCAGTTCGTCCAGCTCCTTGAACCCAAACTGCTCACAGAACTGATTTTTGAACCATTTGAGGGCGATGCCCGCCGTCGGCGTCCAGGTCAAAAGACAGTATTTCCCGTCGAAATTCAAATGGCACGGGACGATGCTCTGCGGGTCATAGGGCGGCATCGGACGGTCGGGAGCGAAGATTGCCATGGTCGTGCCGGTCATCTCGCTGACGACATTACCACTGATGACACCGGCGCCGATCGCGCCCGCCACCTGATCCATCGCGCCCGTCACCACCGGCACGCCGAGATAGCTGCCGACGCGCACGCCGCTTTCGCAAAGACGCGGGAGCTTATCCGCCGAAACACCGATGAAATCAAGCATTTCCTGCCACCAGACGCCGTTCACGATATCGAGATACAGACTCGACGATTGCAGCGTTTTTTCGGTGACAAATTCGCCCGTCATACGATAAAGCAGATAGTCCTCCAACAGGAACACGCGCCCGATCTTCGCAAACACCTCCGGCAGGTGCTTTTTCACCCACAGCAGCTTTGCCGCGGGCCAGGTCGCCGTGATCTCCGGCTGACCGGTGGTCTCATAGACCTTCTTGTTGCCGAACGCCGCCTTGATCTCCTCCGCCTCTGCCGTCGCGCGGTTGTCGAGCCACACGATGGCGTTTGTGAGCGGCTGCCCCTCCTTATCGGTGAGGACCATCGTTTCGCACTGGGTGTCCACCGCCAAGCCGGAAAGCGTGATGCCCTCCGTCACCTCGCGGAAAGCGGAACGGAAAAGCGCCCAATATTCCTCCGGCGGAAACTCCACGCGGTCACCCGCCACGAGCAGCGTATAGTCTCTCGTCGCACTGCGCACAAGGCCGCCGTTCTCATCGAATACCGCCGCCTTGAGCGAGGTTGTGCCGACATCCACGCCGAGCAGATATTTTGCATTCTTCAGACTCATCCGTGCACCTCATCCCATGCGCGGCGCAGGGCGGACAGCATTTCGTCCACCATCGCCTCCGGGTCTTTCGCTTTGATGATGCCGCTGGTGGAGCCGGTCGCCTGTGCGCCGAGCTTTATGGTGTTATAAACATCCTGACCGTTGGAGATGCCCGCGCCCTGCAGCACCATGATAGCGGGGTTGATGGCACGGACGGTCTCGATGGTCTCCTTGACATAGTTGGCGTCGCTGGTCTTGCCGGTGCCGATCAGTTCGGTCGGCTCCGCCACCAGCAGATTCGGCGACATTTTCGCGATCGCCTTCAGCTCCTCAACCGTGTCGGCGCACACGATGGTCGCCAGCCCCACCTCATCGGCGCGGGCGATGGTCTTTTCGATCTCCGGCAGCGTCAGCTTTTTCTCGGCATGATTGAGCATCACGCCGACAGCGCCCACCGCCTTGTCGCCCTCGAGCAGCAGTCGAGTCATCTTGGTCTGGAAGTGAACCTC
>URNF01000048.1 GCA_900549155.1 uncultured Oscillospiraceae bacterium
ACTGCTGCCTCCCGTAGGAGTCTGGGCCGTGTCTCAGTCCCAATGTGGCCGTTCATCCTCTCAGACCGGCTACTGATCATCGCCTTGGTGAGCCGTTACCCCACCAACTAGCTAATCAGACGCAGGCCCATCCTCTAGCGATAGCTTATAAATAGAGGCCATCTTTCACAGCATCCTCATGCGAGATTGCTGTCACATTCGGTATTAGCACCCCTTTCGGGATGTTGTCCCCATCTAGAGGGCAGGTTGCCTACGCGTTACTCACCCGTTCGCCACTAAGAAAGTTCAACACCTAATACTTCAACCACCGTGTTAGTTCATGCTTTTTATGCGTAGTGAAAATTGCTTCGCAATTTTCACCGCTGCGCATCAGCAGATGAAATACTTGGTGTTGAACTTTCTCCGTTCGACTTGCATGTGTTAGGCATGCCGCCAGCGTTCGTCCTGAGCCAGGATCAAACTCTCTAAAAAATGGTATCAAAACCGTTTCCGGTCTCAATCGTTTTTCAGAGCGATTTAGCTCATTTTGACGCTTTGCGTCTTTGTGACCGGCATCTCACCGGTCTGCATCTTTCGATGTGAATTAACGGGTAAAGTGTTTGTTTCTTGTTTGTTCGTTGTTTAATTTTCAAGGTCCTGTGCGTCCTCGGCTCTCCGAGACAGCTTATCTAGCATATCACAAAACTTTCGCTTTGTCAACACCTTTTTTCGCTTTTCTCGAAGTTTTTCGCTCGCTTTCACAAGCTTTTCCAAAGTTCGCCGCCGTCAGAAGACAGCTTTGATATAATACCACCCTCATCCCCGTTTGTCAACAGGTTTTTGACGATTTTTTGGATTTTTTCAGAAAAAAAGAGCGCCGCCCGGCGACGCTCTTTTTCTGTTACACCTTTATCAGCACTTATTGTGCTTTTCACAGCCGCAGCCGCTCCCGTTGCCGCTCTCTGCCGGCGGGAAAAACTCGTTGACAGGGAAGCACATCTTGCGGAACACCTCGCAGGGGTTATCCGTGTTACCGCAGCATTCCTTGCCGGGCAGGCAATAATCATAGACCGGCACAAGCATCTGCACACGGCGGATGAGCTGCACGATCGTGAACAGACCCACCGTCACCACCGCCACTCTGCCCTCCTGCGGATCGACAAAGCTGCCGCCGTAGCGGTTGCAGATCGCTTCGGGGATGGTGGTCTCGCAGCAACAGCAGCATTTGCACTCGCAGACCTCCATGAGCTTTGCGCTCAGGATGACCGGGTCGGCGACCTGCACGCAGCAGCGCGGCATGTTGCGCGTCGGCGCATCCTGTGCATCGCAGTCGTTGCCGGTGTATTCGCTGCCGAACACCTTGACGTTGCCCTCGCTGCCGTAGAGAATGACCTTCTTCTGATATACCGACACGCCGCAGACCTCGGCACAGGGCGCGCCGTGGCCGCTGAACACCTCGAGTCGGATCTCGAAGAAGAACGTGAGATCGCAGGAATAGTACCCGCGGTTGAAGGGGAGCGATTCAACATCTATATAAGTATTGATGACCTCTACCTTTTTCGGTCGCACGCCCGTTGCGCGCTCGATCAGCATCTGATCGCGCTCACAGAAATAGACGCGCATGTTTTCGGCACAGTCCTTGTCGCCGCAGCTGTCATAGACACGGCCGGCGTCGATGCAGACGGCTTCCTTGCAGCCGCCGTCGCGGATCATTCGATTGTCTGCCATAATAAATCCTCCCGTTACAAAATCACATATGTTCGGTGCCGGTGCGGCACTTCACTATTATGATATGTAGACGGGAGAAATCGGTGCGTCAGGTTTTGGTCAGTTTTGCAAAATTGTTCATGATTTTCTTCACGCCGACGCCCTCAAAGCGAATTTCCAGCAGGCTGTCGTTGCCCATCGGCGTGACCTTTTGGATAACGCCGACGCCGAATGTGCCGTGGCGCACCACATCGCCCGCTTTCAGGGTACAGGGTGCGGCTTTCGGGGAGGAGAACACCGGCTTTGCCGTCGTGCGCGGCGCAGACGGCGTCACTGCGGGGCGTGCAGGCGTTTCGTCAGCGGCAAAGCGGCTGCCGCCGAAGCTGTAGGACGCGCCGCCGTATGTCGCACGGCTGCTGCGATTGTCCACATCCAGCAGCTGCGCGGGGATATCCTGCAAAAACCGCGAGGGGCGGTTGTAGGTCGTGTGCCCGTACAGCATACGGCTGGTCGCGTTGCAGATATACAGCTCTTCTCTGGCGCGGGTGATCGCCACATAGCAAAGGCGACGATCCTCTTCAAGCTCCTCCGGCTTATACATCACCTGCATGCCCGGGAACACGCCCTCCTCAAAGCCGGGCAGCAGTACCACGGGAAACTCCAAGCCTTTGGATGCGTGCATGGTCATCAGCGTGACCGAGTCGGCGCCCGCATCGTAGTTGTCGATGTCGGTGAGCAGCGCCATTTCCTCGAGGAAGCCCGCCAGCGTCGGCGCTTCCTCGACGGCATTCTGTTCATAGTTCAGAATGTTGGAAGCCAGCTCGTTCAGGTTGTCCACCCGTTCCGCCTCTTCCTGTCCCGCCTGCTCCCACATTGCCAGATAGCCGGTGGATTCCAGCATCGTCCTGTAGAGCAGATGGATCGCAATTTCCGGATCGGTCGCCATCGTGCGCAGGTTTTCGATCATGGAAACAAAAAGCTGCAGCTTGTTCGCCGCGCGCGACAGCTCGGGATACTGCGCCGCATTTGCCAGCACCGTATACAGCGGCACGCCGCTCTCGTCGGCGATCGCCGCCGCGCGATCCATCGTCGCGTCGCCGATGCTGCGCTTCGGTTCGTTGATGATGCGGCGCAGACTCACCGTGTCGGCGGGGTTATTGATGAGACGCAGATATGCCAGCGCGTCTTTGACCTCTTTCGTGTCGGTGAAGCGATGCCCGCCGATGATGCGATAGGGCACGCCGCTTTTCACCAGCGCCTGTTCAATGGCGTTGGACTGCGCATTGGCGCGGTACAAAACCGCAAAATCGCTGAACCGCCGTCCTGCCGACACCCCCGACAGCACCGTTTCCGCCACAAACACGCCCTCTGCCTGTGCGTTATCCAGCGTGACGGCATGCAGCTTTTTGCCGACGGCATTTTCCGTCCACAGCGTTTTGCCCTTGCGGTTGACGTTGTGGGCGATCACGGCGTTGGCGGCGTCAAGGATGTTCTGGGTCGAACGGTAGTTTTGCTCCAGACGGATGACGGCGCAATCTTTGAATTCATTTTCAAAATTCAGAATATTCTCGATGGTCGCACCGCGGAATTTATAGATGCTCTGGTCGTCGTCGCCCACCACGCACAGGTTGCCGTTGCCCTCGGCAAGCAGGCTCACAAGGCGGTATTGCGCGTGGTTAGTGTCCTGATATTCGTCCACCATGATATAGGGATAGCGGCGGCGGTAGTGATCGGCGATCTCGGGGCACTGCTCGAAAAGATCGATCACGCGGCACAGAAGATCGTCGAAATCCATCGCGTCGGCTTCCTTCAGACGGCTTTGGTACAGCGCATAGCACCGCGCCACCGCCTGCAGCCGCACATTGCCGGTCACTTCAGGCAGCTTGGCATAGTCCGCAGGCGACAGGAGACTGTCCTTGGCATGGCTGATCTCGGCGAGCACCGCGCGGTGACCCAAAAACTTTTCGTCGATGTTCAGCGCCTTCATGCAGTCCTTCATGAGACGGCGGCTGTCGTCGGTGTCATAGATGGTGAAATGCGCGGAATAGCCGAGCGGTGCGCCGTCGCGGCGCAGGATGCGGGCACAGAAGGAATGGAATGTGCCCGCCATGACCTCCTCACCGGCAGACCCCAGCATACGGGACAGGCGCTCGCGCAGCTCGCCCGCCGCTTTGTTGGTGAATGTGATCGCCAGCACCTGCCATGCGGGGCAGGGATCGACCGCCAGCAGCGCCGCCGTTTCGTCGTCTATCTTTGCCGCGCCCGTCGCGACCGCACGCAGCTTTTCCTCCTGCTGCGGCGAGACAAACGGCGGCATGTCCGTCGCGTGATAGGCGTTACCGAAGCGCACCAGGTTGGCGATACGGTTGATGAGCACGGTGGTCTTGCCGCTGCCCGCGCCCGCCAGGATCAGCAGCGCACCCTCGGTCTGAAACACCGCTTCCCGCTGACGATCGTTCATGCGGGAAAAATACCGTTCAAGCGCCGCGCGGCGCAGGGTCAAAAATTCTTCCTTTGTCAACATATATCCTCCGAAAAAAAGGAGGACGACAAGCGTCCTCCCTTTCAGTCATTCAAAATCAGCCGAACAGCGTCAGCAAAACACCCGCCGCGACCGCAGAACCGATCACGCCCGCAACGTTCGGACCCATGGCATGCATGAGCAGGAAGTTGCCCGGATTTTCTTTCTGACCGACCTTCTGCGACACTCGCGCCGCCATCGGCACGGCCGACACACCGGCGGAGCCGATGAGGGGGTTAACCTTGCCGCCGGACAGCACATACATCAACTTGCCGAGCAGCACGCCGCCTGCGGTGCCGAAGCTGAACGCCAAGAGTCCCAGGCAGATGATGAGCAGCGTCTTGATCTGCAGGAAGGATGCCGCGTTGGCAGTCGCTCCGACGGTCACGCCGAGGCAGATGGTGACGATGTTCATGAGTTCGTTCTGCGCCGTCTTGGAAATGCGATCCACAACGCCGCTCTCACGCATCAGGTTACCGAGCATGAGCATACCGACCAGCGGAGCAGCGCTGGGCAGCAGCAGCACCACGACCACGGTGACAAAGATCGGGAACAGGATCTTCTCGGTCTTGGAGACGGTGCGCAGCTGCGTCATGACGACGGAGCGCTCCTTCTTGGTGGTCAGTGCACGCATGATCGGCGGCTGGATGATCGGCACCAGCGCCATATACGAATATGCCGCGATGGCGATCGCGCCGAGCAGATGCGGCGCCAGCTTTGAGGTCAGATAAATGGCAGTCGGCCCGTCCGCACCGCCGATGATGGCGATGGACGCCGCCTCCTGCTGCGTGAAGCTGAGCCCCGCAACATTCAGCAGATTCAGCGCACGCGCGCCGAGATAGGTAAGGAAAATGCCGAGCTGCGCCGCTGCACCGAGCAAAAAGCTCTTCGGATTCGAAAGCAGCGGGCCGAAGTCGGTCATCGCGCCGATGCCGAGGAAGATGAGCGGCGGATAGATGCCGAATTTCACGCCCTGATAGAGATACCACAAAAGGCCGCCCTGTTCAAAATGCTGCCAGAACGGAACGGAAACGGTCGCCGTGCCGTCGGCATTTTTGGTCACGGGATAGATGCCGTTACCGGTGTTGTAGACAAGCACCTCGGAGCCGTCGCCCTTTTTGTAGGTGACGATGTGGGTGTCCGAACCGTCAACGGAAACCTCGTTAAGATAGACGGGATAGACCTGTTCATATGTACCCTCCACATAGGCGGTCGTTTCCTCCGCCGAGAACGGCACAAGTGAATTCTTCTGCGGGTCCATCACGCCGCCCAGCGGCAGGTTCACGAGCAGCATGCCGAATGCGATCGGCAACAGCAGGAGCGGCTCAAACTGTTTGCGGATCGCCAGGTACAAAAGCACACCGGCAATGGCGATCATGATGAGGTTTTTCCAGCCGCCGTTTTCAAAATTGCAGATCTGCGCCAAGCCCGAGGACGCCCACAGATCGGCAAGTGCCTCTAAAAATTTCTCCATGTGTAACGCCCCTTTCTCACTCTGCGCGGTCGATCTTGCGAATGGCATACGGCTTGCCCGCAGGCATCGACGCCGCCACAGCGGCAGCGATCACAGCCGTTTCTTCATCGGAAATGCCGTTGCGCACCTGCGCTTCCGAAACGGAAGGCCCGATGTCCACAGCCGCCGCAGCCGGTGCGGCAGCGGGAGCGGCGACAGGCGCCGCCGTTTCTTCTTTTTTCTCCAGCGATGCCATGATGATGCCGAACAGCTTGAAAATACCGGTGAGCAGCAGCAAAACGGTAAACACGACAACCAGCCCGATAGCGATCGTCCAGCCCGCATCACTGAGGATCTCCGCCGCGGAATCACCCGCCAGCAAAAACAGTGTCATATGTATCCCCCAATTTCAAGCACAAAAGAAAACCACCTTTGCGCCCATTATAAAATACTCCTGCATTATACGCGATTATGAGGAAAATTGCAATGCCTTTTTCGATTTTCGTCAAAAAAATGTCAGCTGACTGGTCTCCGGCAGATCGCCGAGCGCGCCCATGTCCCGCAGCGCCTGTATCACCGTTTTGGAAACGCCGCTGCGGTTTTGCAGATCGTCGCCGGAGATGAACGGGTCGTTCGGATCGCAAGCGTCGGCAAGTCCCTGCGCCGCTGCCTCGCCGAGACCCTTCAGCGAACCGAACGGCAGGCGGATCGCGCCGTCCTCCGGCAAGAACTTATAGGCGTGCGATTTATAGAGATCGATCGGCAAAAAGCGGATGCCGCGCTGCATCGCCTCATAGACGATGTGCAGCGTTTCCGCCAAGCCCTGTTCGTTCGCGGTGGCTTCCTTGCCCCGCTCGCGGATCTGACGGATGGTCTCATGGACGTGCTCCTTGCCGTGGATGACCGGTTCGGCGTCGAAATCCTCGCGCCGCGCAGTGAAATATGCCGCATAATAGGCAACCGGCTCATGCACCTTATACCATGCCACGCGCAGTGCAGCGATGATATATGCCGCCGCGTGCGCTTTCGGGAACATGTATTTTATCTTCATGCAGGAGTCGATGTACCATTCCGGCACGTTGTGCTCGCGCATGGCGGTGAAATGCTCATCGGTGAGCAGCTTGGTGGCGTTGCCCTTTCGCACGATCTCCATGATCTTGAAGGACATCTTCGGTTCCAGTCCCTTGTGCAGCAGATAGGTCATGATGCTGTCACGTGTACCGATAACCTCCGAAATGGTGCAGGTGCCCGCGCGGATCAGATCCTGCGCGTTGCCGAGCCACACGTCCGTGCCGTGGGACAGACCGGCGATCTGCAACAGGTCGGCAAAGGTCTTCGGCTTGCAATCGAGCAGCATCTGCCGCACAAAGCCTGTTCCAAGCTCCGGCAGCGACAGCGTGCCCGTTTCACAGTCGATATCCTCCGGCGTGACGCCGAGGGCTTTCGGAGAGGTGAACAGGGAATAGACATCGGGGTCGGACATGTCCACGTCCATCACGCTGATGCCGCTGTATTCCTCAAGATATTTATAGGTCGTGGGAATGACGTGCCCGAGGTTATCGAGCTTCAGAATGGTGTCATGGATGGAATGGAAGTCGAAGTGGGTGGTGATGACGTCCGAGTCCGCCTTGTCCGCCGGATGCTGCACGGGACAGAAGTCCTCCACATCATAGTCATCCGGCACGACCACCATGCCGCCGGGGTGCTGACCCGTGGTGCGTTTGACGCCCGTGCAGCCGATGGCAAGGCGGTTGATCTCCGCATTGCTGTAGACCGTTTCATGCTCCGCTTCATATTTTTTCACATAGCCGTAGGCGGTCTTATCCGCCACCGTGGCGATCGTGCCTGCCTTGAACACGTGGTCCGTGCCGAACAGCGTTTCGGTATATTTATGGGCACGGGTCTGATATTCGCTGGCGAAATTCAGGTCGATATCCGGCGCTTTGTCGCCGTCGAAGCCGAGGAAGGTCTCAAACGGAATTTCGTGACCGTCGCGCGCCAGCATCTCGCCGCAGCGCGGACACGCTTTCGGCGGCAGGTCAAAGCCCGAGCCGACCTCACCGTGCTCAAAGAACTCGGAATATTTGCACTTTTTGCAGACATAGTGCGGTGCAAGCGGATTGACCTCCGAGATGCCCGCCATGTTGGCGACAAAGGACGAACCGACAGAACCACGCGAGCCGACCAGATAGCCGTTCTCGACCGAGTTGTGCACCAGCTTTTGCGCGATCATGTACAAAACGGCAAAGCCGTGCTTGATGATCGACCCAAGCTCTCTGTCCAGCCGCTTTTGCACGATCTCCGGAACGGGATCGCCGTAGATCTCCTTTGCACGACCCCAGGTGATCTCCTGGAGCTGCTCGTCCGCACCGTCGATGTGCGGCGGGAAGGTGCCGAGCGGAATGGGGCGGATGTTCTCCACCATGTCCGCAATTTTGTTTGGATTCTCAATGACGATCTCATGCGCCTTTTCCGGCGGGAGATAGTCAAATTCCTTCAGCATCTCCTCGGTGGTGCGCAGATAAAGCGGCGCTTGCATGTCCGCATCGGTGAACCCGTTGCCCGCCATCAGAATGCGGCGGAAAGCCGCGTCCTCAGGATCCATGAAATGCACGTCGCAGGTGGCGCACACAGGCTTTTTCAGTTTTTCGCCGAGCTTCAGAACGGTGCGGTTATAGTCCCGCAGCTGTTCCTCGTCGGTCGCGGTGCCGTTGCGCAGCATAAAGGCGTTGTTGCCGATCGGCTGCACCTCTAAATAGTCATAGAATTTGGCGATCGACAGCAGCTCCTCAAACGGCTTGCCCTCAACGATCGCAGAGAAAAGCTCGCCCGCCTCACACGCACTGCCGACGATGAGCCCCTCGCGGTGCTTTTCCAGCATGGTGCGGGTGATGCGCGGGTGACGATAGAAGCAGGAAAGGTTGGACCAGGAAATGAGTTTATAGAGATTTTTCAGTCCCGTGTTGTTGCGCACCAGCAGGATCATGTGATAGGACTTCGCCTTTTTCGGATCAATGCCGGAGAGCTTTGTGTTGATCTCGCTGACGGTCGCGATTTCCCGCGTTTTCAGCTCCGCTATTTCCTTTTGCAAAATCTGCGCCAGCACGCGGGCATCGTCGCAGGCGCGGTGATGCTGGAACGGCGGCAATTCGAGGTGCTTTGCCACGATGTCCAGCTTATATTTTTTGAGCTCCGGATAGAGACTTTGGCTCAAAGGCAGGGTGTCAAGCGCCGTAAAATCATAGGGCATATCGCACCGCAGCGCGGCAGCGCGCAAAAAGCTCGTGTCAAATCCGGCGTTGTGCGCCGCAAGCAGCTTGCAGTCGCCGCAGAACGCATAGAATTTCTCCAGTGCCTCTTTCTCATGCGGCGCATCCTTCACCATGTCGTCGGTAATGCCGGTAAGCTCTGTGATGTGCGCGGGGATCGGCTTTTCGGGATTGACAAACGTGTCGAATTCTTCCAGGATCTCGCCGCCGCGCAGCCGCACGGCACCGATCTCGGTGATGCGTTCCGCCGCTGCGCCGAGACCCGTTGTTTCGAGGTCAAAAACGATATATTCCCCGTCAACGGCACCGTCCGCCGTCCCCTTGACGACCGGCACACTGTCGTTGACATAATAGGCTTCCATGCCGTACAGAATTTTGATATCCTTGCCCTTTTTGCGCAGCTTTTCCACCGCTTTCAGCGCATCGGGGAACGCCTGTGCCACGCCGTGGTCGGTGATGGCGACCGCCTTGTGTCCCCACGCAGCGGCGCGCGCGACCAGATCGGCGGTCTCCGAAACGCCGTCCATCATGGACATCTTCGTGTGCAGATGCAGCTCGACGCGCTTTTCGGGCGCATTGTCCTCCCGCTTGAATTTCGTCACGGTGGAAACAGCGCGCGGACGCAGGATGTTGCACTTCTGATAGGTGTCATAGTCATATGTACCCGTCACCAGCACGCAGCTGCCCGCCGACAGCGTTTCGAGCGCCGCCAGCTTGTCCGCATCCCGCTTTTTGTCGAACCAGGCGCTCACGGTGACCGAATCGGTCTGATCGGTCATGTCAAAGCTGATACGGCACTTGCTGCCGTCGCGGCTGTCTCGCATTTCGCCCATGGAGAAGATCTCGCCCCACACCGTGACACGGCTGCCGTCCGGCTCCAGCTCATGCAGCGCCAGCGGCACTTCGCGGATCGCCCCGCCGTACAGCACGGCGGCACCGCGCAGATCAATGGGCAGTCCCTCTGCCGCACGGGGCGGCACGCGCGGTGTGCGCGGGGCTGACGGCGCGCTATACTGCGGTTTTTCCGGGGGCGGCGCCTGTCTTTTGGCGTTTTCCTGCGCCAGAAGTGCTTCCTCTGCAACCTTGCGCTGCATCTCGATATACCGCTCGTCCTGCTCGTTCACCGTCTCGTCGCCGCAAAGCGTCACCTGCATGCGGCGGTCAAAAAGGCGGAAAATGAGATCGCAAAGCTGTCCCTCGGCGCGGGTCGCCGCAAGGACGCTTTTGCCGCCGTGCGCCAGCGTGACGGTCAGCGCGTTGCCCTCAATAGCATAGGCGGCATCGTCAAATGTGCCGTTCACCGCCATGTTTTCGCGGCGCAGAAAGGCGATCACCGACGGCATCGCGTCGACGGTGAGCAGTTCGGATGCATAGTGCGGCAGGATCTGTGCGCGCTGCAGCTGCAGTGCACCGCGCAAAAGCTCCTCGGCGGCAAAAAAATCTTCCGACGGCAGCAAAGCAGTCGGGCGCAACCGCACGGTCATCGCCCGACTGTCCATATTGAGCTGCACGCTTTCCACGGCGCAGTCTCCCAACGTCTCCAAAAGCTGCGGTGCGGTTATGTATTCACCGAACACCGTTCTAAAGCTCTGATCATTCATACCGTGTTTCCTCTTTTATTCCAGTGTCATAATTTCCTTGAAAAGCTCCTCGACGGCATCCTTTTCGTCCACCGTGCGCAGCACCTGTCCTTTCTTGAACAGCGCGACCTTGCCCTTGCCGCCCGCGATGCCGACGTCCGCTTCGGACGCTTCGCCGGGGCCGTTGACGATGCAGCCCATGACCGCCACCTTGATGGGGCGGTGCACCTCGCAAAGGCGGGCTTCCACCGTCTTTGCGATATCAATGAGATTGACGGCTGTCCTGCCGCAGGTCGGGCAGGAAATGAGCTGCGGCACGTCGGAAAGCAGCCCGAGCGCTTCGAGCAGTTCGCGTCCCGCCTGCACCTCTTGAAGCGGATCGTCGGTGAGAGACACGCGGATGGTGTCGCCGATACCCTCTGCCAGCAGACCGCCGATGCCTGCGGCGGATTTGAGCAGTCCCAGCCGCTTTGTCCCCGCCTCGGTCACGCCGAGGTGCAGCGGATAGGGGCAGGCGGCGGCAATGAGACGGCACGCCTGCATCATGGTGGAAACATCCGAGGATTTGATGGAAATGACGATATCATCAAAATCAAAGCGCTCCAAAAGGGATGCGTGATATAAAGCACTGTCCCGCAGCGCTTCGGCGGTGGGATGCCCGTATTTTGCGAGAATGGATTTTTCGAGCGAGCCGGAATTGACGCCGATGCGGATAGGCACCTTGTGCGCGCGGCAGGCATCCGCCACCGCCTTCACGCGGGCATCGTCCCCGATGTTGCCGGGGTTGATCCGCACCTTGTCCACACCGGCGGCGACCGCTTCGAGTGCGAGTGTATAGTCAAAATGAATGTCCGCGACGATCGGCACATCCACCGCTTCTTTCAAAGCGGCGATGAGCCGCACCGCGTCCTTGTTGGGCACGGCAGCACGGATGAGCTGACATCCCGCAGCGGCAAGTGCCTTTGCCTGTCGCACGCTGCCCGCGATATCCGCAGCGGGAACATTCAGCATGGACTGCACGCTGACGGGCGCACCGCCGCCGATCGGCAGCTTGCCCGCATATACGGTTTTACAGCTTCTCCGTGTCATGTGCCACTCTCCTTAACCGGTAATCAGCTTGCGAATATCGCTGAAGGTCACCACGATCATCAGGGCAAACAGCAGCAAAAGCCCGATGAAATGCACGATCCCCTCATATTTGGCGGGAATCTTTTTGCGGGTGACGCCTTCGATGATCAAAAACAGCAGTCTGCCGCCGTCCAGCGCGGGCAGGGGCAGCAGATTGAACACGCCCACATTGATGGTGATGAGCGCAACGAGCGTCAGCAGCGTGCGCAGTCCGTCCAGCGTCACCGCCTGCGAGACGGCATCGCCGATATAATCCACCGTGCCGACAGGGCCGGACAGATCGTTGAGACCGTAGCGTCCGGACAAAAGGTCGCCGAGACTGCGCCACACCATGACGGTCATGGAATATTCCATCTTGCCCGCCTGTTTGAGCGTCGTCCACGCGTTGCGCTCGATGCCCTGCACCTTGAAGTCATAAATGAGATAGCGCGTGCCGCTCTCCTCGTCCGTCGCCAAACGGAATTTCACGGCGGGCAGCGTCACCTTTTCGCCGTCGCGGCGCACGACCATGGAAAGCACACCGTCCTCATCGCTCTGCATGAGCATGGAAAGATCCATGTCGGTGGCGATGCGCTTGCCGTTGACGCGCAGCACCGTGTCGCCGACCCGCAGTCCCGTTTCATAGGCGGGAGAGTCCTCGGGCAGCTCGGCAATGGTCGAGCTGTTGAAATAGGCTTTGCCGTTGGCTGCTTTTGTCTGACAAAAAGCAAAGGTGCAAAAAAGCACCAAAAATCCCAAAATAAGGTTCATGGTCGCGCCCGCGACCACGATAAGAATACGCCGCCACACGGGCTTTTCGGCGAAAGAGCCGCTCTCCCCCTCTGTGACCGTCGCGCCGTTTTCAGTGTCCGTCGCATCGCGGTCGGCGTTGCCGCCCATCGCAGCGGGTGTCGGCGCACCGTCGTCCTCCCCTTCCATCGCACAAAAACCGCCGATCGGAAAAAGACGCAGCGAATACCGCGTCTCACCCTTGCCCCAGCTGACAAGCTTCGGCCCCATGCCGATGGCAAATTCGTTGACCCGCACCTTCATCCATTTGGCGACCAGAAAATGTCCCCATTCGTGCACCATGATAATGATGCCGAAAATGAAAAGCGCCGCCAAAATCTTCAGTACCGTCATCAGGAAGACCATTTCGTTACCTCACTTCGCATACAGCGATCAATCTCCAAAATATCCTCGACCGACGAGGGGGTGGGAAGCGTTTCGCCAAGCACCCTTTGTGCCAGCGCGGGAATCTTTGCAAACGGCAGCTTCCCCGCCAGAAACAGCGCCACCGCCCGTTCGTTCACCGCATTCACGGCGGCGGGATATGCCCCG